>JBDTXF010000576.1:0-2274 GCA_040006355.1 Nocardioidaceae bacterium
CTGGCAGAGCACCCCGATGCTGCCCACCCAGACCCGGTGGATCAGCAGGTAGGACGGCGGCAGGTTCAGCCGCAGCGCCAGCAGGGACCCTGGCTCACGAGGATCCTGGAGACGCTGGAACTGCCCGCGCATCCAGTCCCGGGAGAACGCGAACGTCTCTCCTCGGGCCGGCTCCACGAAGGGCCCGAGGTAGTCGCGCAGGTCCACAGGGTCGACGGTGATGTTCGGCTTGATGAAGCCCTCGTCGCGCAGTCCGTCCACGACGTCCTGGTAGTCGTCGTACATCGCGATCCGGAGCAGCGACCCGATGGTGCGCGGCAGGTTGCGCTCGGGGAGCCGCGCGACCGCGCCGAAGTCGACGATCCCGATGCCGCCGAGCGAGCCGTCCTCGGTGGGCAGGATGCGGAAGTTGCCGGGGTGCGGGTCGGCGTGCAGCATCGCGGCGCGGGCCGGGCCCTCGAACAGGAAGCGCACGTAGAGCTCGCCGTAGTGGTTGCGCTCCTCGGTGGTGCCCTCCTCGATCAGCCGCGCCAGCGAGGCGGGGCTGTCGATCCACTCCGAGACCAGCACCTTGTCGGTGTGGGCCACGACGTTGGGCACCAAGAAGTCCGGGTCGCCGCGGAAGACGTCGGCGAACGCCTGCTGGGCCTCCGCCTCGAGGCGGTAGTCGAGCTCCTCGGCGACCCGGGCCTGGAGCTCGGCGATCAGTGGCTTGACGTCGATGCCGGGGATCATCGTGCCGAAGGTCCGGGCCAGCCGGCTGAGCTGCCGCAGGTCGCCGAGCAGCGCCTCGCCGGCGCCGGGGTACTGCACCTTGACCGCCACCTCGCGGCCGTCGGACCATCGGGCCCGGTGCACCTGCCCGATCGAGGCGGCGGCAGCAGGCACGTCGTCGAACTCGACCAGCTTCCTGCGCCAGCCGGTGCCGAGCTCGGTGGCCATCACGTGGTGGACCGTGCTGGCCGACATCGGCGGGGCCGAGTCCTGCAGCTTGGTGAGCTGCTTGCGGTAGGGGGCGGCGAGCTCCTCCGGCAGCGCGGACTCGAGGATGGACAGCGCCTGGCCCATCTTCATGGCGCCGCCCTTGAGCTCGCCGAGGGTCTTGAAGAGCTGCTCGGCGGTGCGCTGCTGGACGTCGAACAGCACGGCCTCGGCGGGCGCGCCGCCCATCCGGCGACCCATCCCCACGGCGGTGCGGCCGGCGAAGCCGAGCGGCAGCGCGGCCAGTCGGGCCGTGCGTGCCACTGCCTTGCGCGGGAGCTCGCTCATGGGCCCATTGTGTCCGACGACTCCTAGCATCGGACCCCTTCCGGGTCGCCGAAGCGGTCCCGGCTGCCGGTTGGATCGTTCCACTCAGTCCCAGGTGCACCCACAGGACGGGTGTCGGAGCCACCGACGCGTCTCCAGCCGGGTCAGCTGCGGGTGGATCGTGACGGTCGCGGACCACGTCGAGGGGTGTCCTCCGTCGACATAGGTCGCGAGGTCGCGGGCCGCCCAGGCGAGCGCGATCGCCGCGAGCAGCGGGTCGACGGGCTCGGGGGCCCCGTCGGCGCGGTCCCGCGACGACGCCGAGGCGTACTGCCGGACCAGCAGCGGCCACGACGGGTCGGCGTCGGTGCAGTGAGCGTCGACGCAGCGCAGGCAGGCGGTCGTGCCCGGCTGCACGAGCGGGCCGATCACCGCGCGTCCCTCGGTCAGCCGCACCAGGAGGTACGGCGTCCCGGCGCGGGTCCAGGAGTCGAGGAGCTCGCGCTCCGGCTCCCCGACGCCGAGCAGCACGCCTGCATCCGGGGGCCTGGTGCGCCGGGGCGACGCCTCGCGCAGCCCGGCCGCCGCGACCAGGGCCACGAACGAGTCCCGGAGCCCGGCACCGGAGGGATGGCCGAACGACCGGGTCTCGGTGCGCCAGCGGCGCCGGGCGGCCATCGCCGTGGTGACGCCGGCGGCGGCGTCCCGGGCCAGCGCCGCGGTGGCCGGTGGCCGCAGGTCCTCGGCGGCGAGCAGTGGAAGCAGGTCGCGCTCGTCGATGAGCACGTCGGCGCCGGCGAGCACGTCGAGCGTGGAGGGGTCGACGTAGGCATCGCGGTCGGCCGAGGTGGTCAGCAGCCGCAGGCTGTCACGCACGGCGGGGGAGTCGGGCAGCACCAGCGCCGAGGCCGGGTCGAGACCGACCTGCAGGCGGCCCGCGGAGCGGTGCAGCACGTGGGTGCCGGGACGGAGGATGGGACGCACGCCGACAGCCTGCCCCAGTCCGGCGGCGGCCGCGAACGGTCG
>JBDTXF010000577.1:0-2267 GCA_040006355.1 Nocardioidaceae bacterium
CGAGCCTCTCCCCGCGCTCCCACAGCGCGAGCGACTCCTCGAGGTCGGTGCCGCCGGGCTCGAGCCGGCGCACCACCTCGACGAGCTCCTCGCGAGCCTCCTCATAGCCGGGCTGGTCCTCGCTCATCGGTCGGGCTCCTCGTCTGCTGACGGCTCGGGGGTGGTGCCGGTGACCAGCACGTCCACGCGGCCGTCGGCCACCCGGACAGCCAGGGCACCGCCCGGCTCGGCCTGGGCGACCCGGGTGAGGACGCGCCCCTCGGCGTCCTGCACGACGGCGTAGCCACGTCTCAGGGTGGCCAGCGGTGACATGCCACGGACCCGCGCGAGCTGGTGCCCGAGGTCGTTGCGGCTCCGGTCCAGCTGGTGGTGCAGGGTCCGGCGGGCCCGCTCGCGCAGGGCGGCGACCTCGCGGGACCGGTCCTCGAGGCCGCTGCCCGGGTCGGCGAGCACCGGACGCCCCCGGACGGTGTCCAGCGCGTGCTGCTCGCGGGCCAACCAGGCCACGAGCACCTGCCGGCCACGCTGGCGCAGGTGGTCGACGCGCGCCACCTCCTCGGCCACGTCGGGGACCACCAGCTTGGCGGCGTCGGTGGGGGTCGAGGCCCGCACGTCGGCGACCAGGTCGAGCAGCGGGCCGTCCGGCTCGTGGCCGATCGCGGAGACGACCGGGGTGCGAGCGGCGAACACGGCGCGCAGCAGCCCCTCGTCGGAGAATGGCAACAAGTCCTCCACCGAGCCGCCGCCGCGGGCGATCACGATCACGTCGACGGCCGGGTCCCGGTCCAGGCGACCGACCGCCTCGATCACCTCCGCGGCCGAGCTGGTGCCCTGCATGGCGGCGTAGCGCACCGCGAACCGGACCGCGGGCCAGCGGCGACGGCTGTTCTCCAGGACGTCGCGCTCGGCCGCCGAGCCCGGGGAGGTGACCAGTCCGACGGTGCCGGGCAGGAACGGCAGCCGGCGCTTCCGCTCTGGGGCGAAGAGTCCCTCGGCGGCCAGCAGCCGGCGGCGACGCTCGATGCGGGCCAGCAGCTCCCCGAGCCCGACCATCCGGATCTCGCGGGCGTAGAGCGAGAGCGTGCCGCGGTTGGCGTAGAACGACGGTCTGGCATGCACCACCACCGAGGCGCCCTCCACCATCGGCGGGTTGAGCGAGTCGAAGACCTGACGGGAGACGGTGACCGGGATGGAGATGTCGGCCACGGTGTCGCGCAGCGTCATGAAGACGGTGTTCATGCCCTGGCGCCGGTTGAACTGGGCGACCTGTCCCTCCACCCAGACGGCGCCGAGCCGGTCCACCCAGCCGGAGATCGCGTTGGCGATCTGCCGCACCGGCGCCGGCTGCTCCGGGGAGGTCTCCATGGCCACCCGAGCAGCCTAGGGGAGAGCGCCTACGATGGCCGCATGAGCACATCGGACCTGGGAATCCCGCCCGTCCTGGCTCCTCGCGAGGCCGAGGAGGCGGGTCGCGCCGTCCTGCTGGCGGCCCCGCGCGGCTACTGCGCCGGGGTGGACCGTGCGGTGATCACCGTGGAGAAGGCCCTCGACCTCTATGGCGCTCCGGTCTACGTCCGCAAGCAGATCGTGCACAACAAGCACGTGGTCGCCGGTCTCGAGGCGCGCGGTGCGGTGTTCGTCGAGGAGGTCGCCGAGGTCCCCGAGGGGGCGACGGTGGTGTTCTCCGCGCACGGCGTCTCTCCCGAGGTGCACCGCGAGTCCGCCGAGCGCTCGCTCAAGACCATCGACGCCACCTGTCCGCTGGTCACCAAGGTGCACCACGAGGCTCGTCGCTTCGCCGCCGACGACTACGACATCTTGCTGATCGGCCATGCCGGTCACGAGGAGGTCGAGGGCACCGCGGGCGAGGCGCCGGAGCGGATCCAGCTCGTGCAGACCGCGGCGGACGTGGCCGAGGTCGTCGTACGCGATCCCGAGCGGGTGTCCTGGCTGTCCCAGACCACCCTCTCGGTCGACGAGACGATGACCATCGTGGACGCCATCCGTGAGCGGTTCCCCGCGCTGCTCGACCCACCCTCGGACGACATCTGCTACGCCACCCAGAACCGTCAGACGGCCGTCAAGGAGATCTCCCGCGGGGCCGACCTGGTGATCGTGGTCGGCTCCGGCAACTCCTCGAACTCGGTGCGGCTGGTCGAGGTCGCCCTCGAGGCGGGTGCCACCGCGTCCTACCGTGTGGACGACGCGAGCGAGATCGACGAGTCCTGGCTCGAGGGTGTCGAGACGGTCAGCGTCACCTCGGGCGC
>JBDTXF010000578.1:0-2262 GCA_040006355.1 Nocardioidaceae bacterium
CCAACCCCAACGCGATGCGCACCATCGACATCGGCAACTCGGTGTTCACCAACGTGGCACTCACCGACGACGGCGACATCTGGTGGGAGGGCCTGGAGAACATGCCTGACCACGCGACGTCGTGGAAGGGCGAGGACTGGACCCCGGACAGCGAAGAGCTCAGCTCGCACCCGAACAGCCGCTACTGCACGCCGATCAAGCAGTGCCCGATCCTCGCCGACGAGTACGACGACCCGCGCGGCGTCCCGATCGACGCGATCCTGTTCGGCGGACGGCGCAAGACCACGATCCCGCTCGTCACCGAGGCCCGCGACTGGACCCACGGCACGTTCATGGGTGCCACGCTGAGCTCGGAGACCACCGCGGCCGCGGTCGGCCAGGTCGGGGTGGTGCGGCGCGACCCGATGGCGATGCTGCCGTTCATCGGCTACGACGCCGGGGACTACTTCAACCACTGGATCACGATCGGCAAGGACAACGACGCCGCGAAGCTGCCGAAGATCTTCTACGTCAACTGGTTCCGTCGCCAGGTCGAGGATGACGGCGGCTCCGGTGCCTTTCTTTGGCCGGGCTTCGGCGAGAACAGCCGCGTGCTCAAGTGGGTCGTGGATCGGATGGAGGGCCAGGCCGAGGCGGTCGAGACCCCGATCGGACACGTCCCGGCCCCGGGATCCTTGGACATCGACGGCCTGGAGATGACCGAGGCCGACCTGGCCGCGGCGCTGGCGGTCGACGTCGAGGAGTGGAAGGCCGAGATCCCGCAGATCACCGAGTGGTTCGAGAAGTTCGGCGACCGCCTGCCGGCCGTGCTCTGGACCGAGCTCGACGGTCTCAAGGCCCGACTCGGCAGCTGAGCACCGCGCCACGGAGCCTCTGCGCGGGGCACCTGGGACCTTCGGGTCCCAGGTGCCCTGCGGCATACTGAGCGCGAGGGGAGGACACCGGTGACGCGCAGCAGCTGGGGGGCCGAGGACCGGCGGCTGCTGGAGACGGCGGCCTCCCGCGTCTACGCCAACGCGGTCTCGCTCGGCGCGCGGCGCGTCGACGACCCCCGGCTCGCCCCCGGCAGCGAGCTCCGTCCCGCTCTCGACCTCCTCATCGACATCGGGCTGCTCCGTCACGACGAGGTCACGGGGCTGCTGCATCCGGTGGACCCGACGGGGATCCAGTCCCAGGTCGTGGTGCCCCTCGGCGTCCGCGGGGCCGAGCTGCTCACGGAGTCCGCCCGCTGGGCCGACGCGTTCAGCGATCTCGGCCAGATCTTCCGCACCTCGCCCCAGGCAGCCGTCAGCCCGATCACCGAGATCCACGGTCTGGAGAACATCAACAGCTTCATCCACGCCGTGGTGAACGACTCCCGCCAGGAGCTGCTCACCGCCCAGCCGCACGGCCGACGTCCGGCGAACACCCTCGCGGTCGCCGAGAACCGGGACGTCAAGGCCCTCGAGCGGGGGGTGCGGATGCGCACCCTGTACCAGCACTCGGCCCGGCACAGCCCCGCCACCCGGGAGTACGTCTCCGACATCGTCGCCCGGGGCGCCGAGGTCCGCACCCTCGACGAGTTCTTCCGGCGGCTGATCGTCGTCGACCGGAAGGTGGCCGTCGTGCCGGCCTCCGACAACCACCACGTGGCGATCGCTATCCACGAGAAGTCGCTGATCGCCTACCTGGTGGACATCTTCGAGCGGGCCTGGGAGCGGGCGCAGCCGTTCAACCTCAGCGGCAACCAGGCCGAGCGCAACATCGCCGCCGACGTCCGGGCGATGTCGATCCGACTGCTCGTCGAGGGGCACAGCGACCCGGCGAGCGCGAAGCGGCTCGGGGTGAGCACCCGCACCTACGCGGGCTACATCGCCGCGCTCAAGGAGGAGTACGGCGTGCAGACCCGCTTCCAGCTCGGCTACGCGATGAGTGCCGAACCGGGGGCAGCGGCCTCGAACGACGAGGACTTCGACGACGGAGACGACGGAGACGACGACGGCGACCGCTGACCGCGTCCGGCCGACCCCGGGTGGGCCCGTGGGCAACGAAGCAAGGGCAGCCACCGTGGTGACTGCCCTTGCGAGGCGGCTGAGAGCTGGCCGGGGGAGGGCCGTGGAGCGAGCCGCCGGGGGATGACTCGCTCTGCTGTCTCAGCCTGGTGGCGGTCCGGCTCCCGGGGGGAGGGGGCCGACCGCGCTCATGGGGAGGCGGGGGCGGCTCAGGTGCCGTTCCACCCGGTGTCCGACGGGTGACGCAGGTGGTGGTTCGCCTGGGAGAGGG
>JBDTXF010000579.1:0-2259 GCA_040006355.1 Nocardioidaceae bacterium
GGCCTGGTGGGGCACGAACACGTCGAGGTCGTCGACGGTGATGCCGGTCCGGTCCAGGGTCTGCTGGCCGATCTTGGCCATCGCGAACGAGGCCCAGCGGAAGACCGCGGCGCCCTGCATGATCAGGTGCGGCATCTGCGGGTCGTCCTGCACGACGACGTCGCGCCAGTCCTCGTCCTGCCGGATCAGGTCGAACTGCTCGCCGTCGGAGCCCCAGACGACCGGCCCGATGCCGACCTCCTCGGAGGGACCGATCACTGCGGCGCCGGCGCCGTCGGCGAAGATGAACGCCGTTCCCCGGTCGTTGAGGCTGGTGATGTCGGTGAGCCGCTCGACCCCGATCACGAGCACGTGCTTGGCGCTGCCGCCGCGGACCATGTCCGAGCCGAGAGCCATGCCGTGGCAGAAGCCCGCGCAGGCCGCGGAGATGTCGAAGGCCGGTGCCCGGTCGGTGCCGAGCTCGTGGGCGATGGCGGTCGCGATCGCCGGCGTCTGCAGCATGTGCGAGACCGTGGCCACGATCACGCAGTCGATCTGGGCGGCCTCGATGCCGGCCTTGGCCAGCGCTTCGCGCGCGGCGGCGACCGACATCATCTGCACGGTCTCCTCGGGGCCGGCGAACCGTCGCTCCTTGATGCCGGACCGCTGCTGGATCCACTCGTCGGTGGAGTCGATCGCGTCGATCAGCTCCGCGTTGGGCACGACGCGAGTGGGCCGGTAGGTGCCGATGCCCATCAGCTTGGCCTGTGGTGCGCCCACGGATGGGTTCAATGTGGTCACGACGGGACTCCCTCGGAGTGGAGACGGCTGAGCGGCTGGTCGGGGGAGACGAGGTCCGTGTCCCCGTGCTTGTCGACGAAGGCGCGGGCGTCGTCGAGCTGGTCGGGGGTCTTCAGGGCGAACGTCTCGACCCCCTTCATGGCTCGGCGGGCGATGCCGGTCAGCGTGCCGGCCGGTGGCAGCTCCAGCATCCCGGTGACGCCGAGCTCGAGCATCGCCTCCATGCACAGGTCCCAGCGGACCGGGGTGCGGACCTGGCTGACGATCCGGCCGAGCACGTCGACCCCGTCGCGGACGACCCGGCCGTCCCGGTTGGAGATGACGGGTGTCCGCGCGTCGTGTGTCGAGACCGATCGGGCGAGGCCGTCGAGCACGTCGACCGCCGGTGCCATGTGGTCGGTGTGGAACGCCCCGGCGACCGAGAGCGGGATCAGCCGGGCCTTGGCAGGGGCGTCCTCGGCCAGTGCGGCGAGCTGCTCGACGGTGCCGGCGGCCACGATCTGGCCGGGGCCGTTGTCGTTGGCGGCGGTGAGGTCGTGCTCAGCGAGCTTGGCGAGCACCTCGCCGCGGTTCCCGCCGAGGACCGCGGTCATGCTCGTGGGGCTGCTCGCGGAGGCCGCCGCCATCGCCCGGCCCCGCTCGCGGACCAGCACCATGGCCTGCTCCGCGGTGATCACCCGGGCGCCTGCGGCTGCGGTGAGCTCCCCGACGCTGTGCCCGGCCACGGCGCCGATCCTCCCGAAGGCGTCGGCCGGGTGCGGGAAGAGCTCGAGCGCGGCGAGCAGGCCGGAGGCGACCAGAAGCGGCTGGGCGACGGCCGTGTCGCGGATCGTGTCCGCGTCGGCCTCGGAGCCGTAGTGGACCAGGTCCAGGCCACTGACCGCGGAGAGCCAGCCGAGCCGCTGGGCGAAGGCAGGGCTCTCCAGCCAGGGCGTCAGGAATCCGGGGGACTGGGCTCCCTGTCCGGGAGCGACGATGACGAGCACCCCCCTACTGTCGCGCGTCGGGGCCCCCGAGCGCGCGCTCGGCGCACACGAAGAATGCGCACCATTCTTTGTGGGAACCCTACAAATTTACCTAGGGTGGGGTGACGGTTGTCGCGTCCGGCGCGCTCAGCCGGCCCAGGGTGAGCGCGACCCGGTAGGTGTAGGCGTGACGGGGGTCGCTCGGGGTCAGCCCGGTGACCTCGGTCGCGCGCCGCAGCCGGTAGCGAACGGTGTTGGCGTGCACGAACATCGCCCGCGCGGTGCCCTCGATGGAGCCACCGTGCTCGAAGAACTCCGAGACCGTCTCGAGCGTCGGGGTGCCGGCCGCGACCAGCGGGACGAAGACCTCCTGGACCAGCTGGCGGCGGGCGTGGCCGTCGCCGGACAGCGCGCGCTCCGGCAGCAGGTCGTCGCTGGTCACCGGACGGGGGGCCTCCGGCCACCCCCGTGCAGCACGCAGGCCGGCGGTCGCGGTGCGCGCGGAGATGCTGGC
>JBDTXF010000580.1:0-2257 GCA_040006355.1 Nocardioidaceae bacterium
TGGACTTCATCAAGGTCGCCAACTTCGAGATGCCGAGCCGTGCCTACATCGCGTCGTTCGGCTTCAAGGGCCCGGACCAGCAGAAGAAGGCCGGGGTGCTGTCCGGTGGTGAGCGCAACCGGCTGAACCTGGCGCTGACCCTGAAGATGGGTGGCAACATGCTGCTGCTCGACGAGCCCACCAACGACCTCGACGTGGAGACCCTGCAGTCGCTCGAGGACGCGCTGCTGGAGTTCCCGGGCTGCGCCGTGATCACCTCGCACGACCGGTGGTTCCTGGACCGGACGGCCACCCACATCCTGGCCTGGGAGGGCGATGACCAGGACGAGGGCAAGTGGTTCTGGTTCGAGGGCAACTTCGCGTCCTACGAGGCCAACAAGGTGGAGCGACTCGGCATCGAGGCGGCCCGCCCGCACCGGGTCACCCACCGCCGGCTCACCCGCGACTGACGGCGGCGGGGCGACGACGGTGCGGCGTGTGCCTGGCCCACGCAGAGCGCGGTCATCGTCGCCGTCCGGCCGCTCGAGGCCGTCGTGGGAGGCATCGCGGCACGGTCGGTGGGCTGCGGTCCGGGACGGCGGCCGGGCTCCGGGAGGCCGAGGCCGACGTCACCGCGCGTCTGCCCGTCACGACTCGCATCGAGCAGGCCCTCCTCATCCACGGCACCAGCCAGCCGGAGTCGTGGCGCACGGTGGCCACGCTGCCGCTCGGTGAGGGTCCCTAGGGCGCGACGCACCGGACGTGGGTGCGGGCGGTGGGCCGTGCCTCGAGCCGCTCGGTCCCGATGGGACGCCCGCAGCGCTCGCAGACGCCGTAGGTGCCATCCTCGAGCCGCTGCAACGCCGCTTCGAGCTCGGCCAGGTGGGCCCTGGTGGTGGCCACCAGCGAGCGCACCTGCGACCTCTCGAACGCGATGGTCGCGCCCTCCGGGTCGTGCTCGTCGTCGGCGTTGGAGTCCCGGGACGCCTCGACGATGCCGGCATAGTCCCCGGTGAGGGCGGCCAGCCGACCCTGCGCCGCCACCCGCTCGTCGGCTAGCGCCCGCCGCGGCTCGAACCCGCTCACGCGCCGGCGGACGGGTGGCCGGTGGGGCCCGGGTCCGGGAGGTGTCGGTGCCAGGCGGTCATGCGGCCAGCATGTCAGGCGGCGCCCGGCGCCTCTCGGCGGTCGATCAGCGGATGTCCATCGCCGGGTTGCCCTCGATCAGAGCGTCGGTCACGGCGTTGAACACCCGTCCGACGGCCTCGAAGTCGTCCTCGTCGACCAGGTCGACCAGCAGTCGCCGTACGCCGCTGACATGGGTGCTGGCAGCCTCCGTCAGCGCCCGAAGGCCGTGGTCGGTGAGGACCGCCTCGACGCCCCGACCGTCTGAGAGGCAGGCGTCGCGCACCACGAGGCCGGCGAGCTCCATCCGGGTCACCGTGTGGGTGACCCGGGAGCGGGAGTGGCTGACCGAGTCCGCCAGCATGGCCATCCGCAGCCGGTGCCCCTCGGCCTCCGACAGCCGGACCATGATCTCATACTCCGGCAACGAGAGCCGGTGCTGCTCGCGCAGCTCGCGGTCGAGCCGGTCCATCAGCAGCGTGGTGCCGACCAGATAGGCGCGCCAGGACCGTTGCTGGTCCGGGTCGAGCCAGAGCGTCTCGGTGGTCTCCTCCGTCATGGGTGCAGTTTACGCAACGGGTAGTTGAACTCTGTATCAGGTGCTGATAGCCTATTTGACAGTTGAAGTGACAACTAACATCTTCAGAGGAGAACAGATGAGCAGCGACATCCTGAGCACCGACGTACCCGCCGGCACCTGGAACATCGACCCCAGCCACTCCGAGATCGGGTTCACCGCCCGCCACCTGATGAGCAAGGTCCGCGGCCGCTTCGAGAAGTTCGAGGGTTCGATCGTGACCGGCGAGTCCCCGTCCGCCACCGTCAGCGTCGACCTGCACTCGATCAACACCCATGAGGAGAACCGTGACGCGCACCTGCGCTCCGGCGACTTCTTCGACGTGGAGCAAAACGGCCCGATGACCTTCGCGACCACGTCGGTGACCGGCGGCGGCAAGGGCCTGCTCGCCACCGGCGACCTGTCCATCAAGGGCGTCACCAAGTCCGTCGAGCTCGACGTCGAGCTCCTCGGCAGCGAGGGCGACCCGTGGGGCGGCACCCGCGTCGGATTCGAGGGAACCACGAGCATCTCGCGCAAGCACTTCGGGATCGACTTCAACATCCCGCTCGACGGCGGCCGGCTGATGATCGGCGA
>JBDTXF010000581.1:0-2241 GCA_040006355.1 Nocardioidaceae bacterium
GGCCCGGGGGAGAGCCCCGGTGAGACGACCGCGACGATCACCTTCGGGGCACCGGCTCAGGAGGGCGAGCACCGCGAGGAGCGCTCGCTCAACGAGACCGAGGCAGCGGCCGTGGACGCCCTCCCGTCGGGCAGTGCCCTGCTGGTCGTCCAGCGCGGGCCGAGCGCCGGCAGCCGGTTCCTGCTCGACACCGAGGTCGTCTCGGCGGGTCGTCACCCGGACAGTGAGATCTTCCTCGACGACGTGACGGTGTCACGGCGGCACGCCGAGTTCCGGCGTACGCCGGACGGGTTCACCGTCGCCGACGTCGGCAGCCTCAACGGCACCTACGTCAACCGCGACCGCATCGACGAGGTGACCCTGCAGGGCGGCGACGAGGTGCAGATCGGGAAGTACCGTCTGGTCTACTTCGCCAGTCACACCGGTGCAGGCCGGTAGGCCGGTGAGGCAGTCCGCCTCGTCGCGGGCGCGGCTGAGCATCGGTGAGGTGCTCGAGCAGCTGCGAGGCGACTTCCCGGGACTGAACATCTCCAAGATCCGGTTCCTCGAGGCCGAGGGCCTGATCGAGCCGGAGCGGACGCCGTCGGGCTACCGGAAGTTCTCCCACCAGGACGTCGACCGGCTCCGCTACGTCCTCACCTGCCAGCGGGAGCACTACCTGCCGCTGAAGGTGATCCGCGAGCACCTCGACGCCATCGACCGGGGCCTCGAGCCGCCGACTCTGAACGGCGCCGCCGGGCCGCAGGTGCCACGCGTGGTGCTCGACGGGGACGGCTACCCCGCCGCCGAGTCGTTCGGCTCGCTCGGTGAGGCTGCGGAGCTCCGGCTGTCCCGCAACGAGCTGCTCACCGCCGCCCAGATCGAGGACCCGCTGCTCGATCAGCTCGAGACCTACGGCATGGTGCACCCGCGCCAGGGCGCAGCGCCGTACGACGGGGACGCGCTGGTGATCGCCAAGACCGCCGCGGAGCTGGCCGCCTTCGGCCTGGAGCCACGTCACCTCAGGGCCTTCAAGACCGCCGCGGACCGGGAGATCGGCCTCGTGGAGCAGGTCGTCTCCCCGATGCGGCGCGGACGTGACGCGGGTGCCTCCGCGCGCGCCGAGGAGGCGATCGCTCAGATGGCGGCGCTCTCGGTGCGGCTGCACGCGACGCTGGTGAAGGCCGCCCTGCGCTCCTGAGCATCCCCGGCGGTGTCCCCGGCGCTGTCCTGCAATGGCCCGGCCACGCTCCGGTGCGGGGGTAGGCTGCTGGCGTGCGCGAAGTCGACGTGATCGGTGTCCGGGTGGAGATGCCCTCCAACCAACCCATCGTCCTGCTGCGGGAGGTGTCGGGGGACCGCTACCTGCCCATCTGGATCGGGGCCGTGGAGGCGACCGCCATCGCGTTCGCCCAGCAGGGGGTGGTCCCGCCGCGTCCGCTGACCCACGACCTGATCAAGGACCTGCTCAGCGCGACCGGCCAGGACCTGACCGAGGTGCGGATCACCGAGATGAAGGACGGCGTCTTCTACGCCGTGCTGGTCTTCGACTCCGGCATCGAGGTCAGTGCCCGC
Organism: Nocardioidaceae bacterium; assembly: GCA_040006355.1. GTDB lineage: Bacteria > Actinomycetota > Actinomycetes > Propionibacteriales > Nocardioidaceae > Nocardioides_B. The sequence goes on from JBDTXF010000581.1 coordinate 1,555, forward strand.
CCCTCCGACTCGATCGCCCTGGCGCTGCGCACCGGAACCAAGATCGTCTGTGCCGAGGACGTCCTGGACGAGGCCGGCCTCGAGGTGCCGGACGAGCAGGAGGACGAGGTCGAGAAGTTCCGTGAGTTCCTCGACCATGTCTCGCCGGAGGACTTCGAGGCTCTCTGAGCGCCTCGACCACGTCTCGGCAGGGCAGTCGTCTGCTGCTTGACCTCGTGGGATCAACCCTCAACCTCAAGTTGAGGGTGACGACACGCCGAGGGTGAGGTCGCAGCCTCGTTGACCACCCTCGACCTGAGCCCTACCGTGGAGTGTCTTCGCTGTAACTCCACCGTTGTTCTCCTGATCGACTCCGATCGTCCCGAGACGCGACGGCTTCCTCCCAGGGAGCGACACGCAGAGCGAAGCCGACGAGACGAGGTCACCGGTGAACGGCAAGGACGACGTGGCTGCACGCGATGCAGCCGGCGAGACCGCAGCCCACGAGGCAGCTCAGCAGGCAGCCCGGGCCGCGGACGCGCAGGGGCTGCTGTTCGACGACGACGTCTCGTCGATGCCCAGCGGGACCGGCTACCGCGGTCCGACCGCATGCAGCGCCGCGGGCATCACCTACCGGCAGCTCGACTACTGGGCCCGCACCGGCCTGGTCGAGCCGAGCGTGCGTGGGGCGAAGGGCAGTGGCTCGCA
>JBDTXF010000582.1:0-2231 GCA_040006355.1 Nocardioidaceae bacterium
CTCGATGTCCTCGAGGCTGTGGCCGGTCAGCTCGGGCATCCGGCGCCACACGAACACGAACGCCGCGACGTTGAACGCGGCGTAGATCCAGAACACCTGGCCCACCCCGAACGCGTCGATCATGGTCAGCAGGGTCAGCGAGATCACCAGGTTGGTCCCCCACAGGGTCGCGGACTGGGCGGCCGTGCCGGCTCCGCGCACCGCGAGCGGGTAGATCTCGGAGCCGGTCAGCCAGCCCATCAGCTGCAGACCTCCGGCGTTGAAGAACATGAAGACCAGCAGGCAGGTGACGATGAACGGCACGCTGTCGCGGCCCGCGTTGCCGGTCACGAAGAACGACCCGAGGGCCAGCAGGCTGACCGCGGCCCCGGGCACCATGATCATGGTGAGCCGGCGGCGCCCGACGCGGTCCACGATCGTCAGCCCGACGATCATCATCACCAGGTAGACCGCGCCGAGCCCGACACTGACCCGCAGCGCAGTGGTCGTGGAGAAGCCGTTGTCGGTCAGGATCGTCGGCGAGTAGTAGATGATCATCTCGATGCCGGACAGCTGGGTGAACGCGGCGATCCCGCAGCCGACGATCAGCGCCGGCCGGACCCAGCCCTGTCGCAGACCGCTCCAGGCGCGGTTGCGGCTGCTGGTCTCCTGCTTGCGCTCCTCGAGCTCGACGATGTCCGCGAGCTCGGGCGACGCGTCGAAGTCGTCGGGCCGGACCTTGCCGAGCACCTCGCGGGCGTCGTCCTCGCGGCCCATCTTCACCAGCCACCGCGGGCTCTCGGGCAGCCGCAGCATCAGCAGGAGCATGATCAGCGCCGGCACCGATGCCGTCCCGATCGAGACCCGCCAGGACACCGACTCGGTTGCTCCCACCACCGTGGAGATCACGATGCCGACCCCGATGGCCAGCTGGAAGCAGAGCACGAGCCGGCCCCGCAGCTGCGCGGGCGCCAGCTCCGCGACGTACATCGGGACCGTCTGGGTGGCGCCGCCCACCGCGAAGCCGAGGACCACCCGACCCGCGGCGAGCAGCCACGGGGTGGGGGCCAGCGCGCTGAACAGCGTGCCGACCACGAAGACTGCGCAGATCAGCAGGATCGTCTGCTTGCGACCCAGCCGCTCCGAGAGGAAGCTGCAGGACAGCGCCCCGATCACCGCTCCGGCGAGGATGCTGGCGGCGATCACCTGCTCCATCCCGCTGCCGATGTCGAACTCCTTGGAGATCTGCAGCAGCGCCCCGGAGATGATGCCGGTGTCGTAGCCGTAGAGCAGCCCCGAGACCGCCGAGACCACCGCCGCGGCCAGCATCAGCCCGGTGAGGCCGGCCGCGGGGGCGGCCTGTCGGGTGTCGGTCTGGGCCATCTGTCCTCCTGGTGAGACACGGGTCACACCGTGGTACCCCGCGGGACGGGTTCCGACACCCGAGAGTCCCCGACGCTCAGGCGGTGGCGTCGCCGAAGGTGTCGATGTCGATCACGAACCGGTAGCGGACGTCACTGGCCACGACCCGGTCGTAGGCCGCGTCCACGTCGTCGATGCCGATCGTCTCGATCTCGGCGCCGAGACCGTGCTCGGCGCAGAAGTCCAGCATCTCCTGGGTCTCGCGGATGCCGCCGATCCCGGAGCCCGCGAGGCTGCGGCGCATGCCGGCCAGGGTCCCGGTGTGGTAGCTGCTGGCGTCCGAGGGGATGCCGACGTTGACCATCGTGCCGTTCAGGCGCAGCAGCGACAGGTAGGCGTCCACGTCGAGGTTGGCAGAGACGGTGTTCACGATCAGGTCGAAGGTGCCGGCGAGGTCGGTGAAGGTCTGCCGGCCGTCGTCGCCGGCCGTGGCGTGGTAGTGGTCGGCACCGAACCTCTCGCCGTCCTCCTTCTTCGACAGGGTCTGGCTCAGCACGGTGACCTCGGCGCCCAGGGCGGCGGCGATCTTCACGCCCATGTGGCCCAGGCCGCCCATCCCGACGATGGCGACCTTGGTGCCCGGTCCGGCGTTCCAGTGCCTGAGCGGGGAGTAGAGCGTGATGCCGGCGCACAGGAGCGGGGCGGCGACGTCGAGCCCGACGCCCTCGGGGATGCCGAGCACGAAGCTCTCGTCGACCACGACCGAGCGGCTGTAGCCGCCGTAGGTCGGCTCGTCGTCGTGGTCCAGGCCGTTGTAGGTGGGCACGTTGCCCTGGAGGCAGTACTGCTCCTCGCCGGCCTTGCAGTTCTCGCACTCGCGGCACGAGTCG
>JBDTXF010000583.1:0-2224 GCA_040006355.1 Nocardioidaceae bacterium
TAGTCGGGCGGCCCCGCCGCGTGTGGAGACGCAGACTCGTCGAGGGTGAGGGCGGCGCCGTTGATGCACCATCGCTGGCCGGCGGGTGCCGGACCGTCGGCGAACACGTGTCCCAGGTGCCCTCCGCAGCGGGTGCATGTGGCCTCGCGCCGTGGCACCAGCATCTTGAAGTCGGTGCGGATGCCTACGGCGTCCGGGGTCGCCGGGGTGGTGAAGCTGGGCCAGCCCGTCCCGGAGTCGAACTGGTCCTCGGTGCGGAACAGCTCGCCCTCGCAGCCCCTGCACCGGTACACCCCGGCTGGGTTCCTGGGTGGGTGCTCGTACGGGCTGGTCCGGGGGGCCTCCGTGCCTGACCGGCGAAGCACCCGGTAGGCGTCGGGTTCGAGGATCGCGCGCCACTCGGCATCCGAGCGGACAACCTCGAGCTGTGGTCGGGAGCGGCGCCTGAACATGTGACCAGACTACGGACGGGGTCCTGACGGCGATCTGGTCCCGGAGGCCAGTTCCACACGGCCCCGGCCGCACTCGGCATCGGTCGCTTGTCGGTGTTCGTGGTGGTTGGCCCGGGCCGGCTCCAAGCGATCGCGCCACGGTTGGGCTGGGGGAGCACACATCGAGGCGGTGGCGGGGTGGACCCGCGGCCCTATCGAGGACCTGGACGCCACGGACGAGGGCCCAGTCCCTACAGCTGGATCCCGCGGGTCAGGGCACCGTCGACGACGAGGTTGGTGCCGCTGATCCGGCTAGCGACAGGGCTGGCCAGGAACACCACCGGTGCTGCGATCTCCTGCGGCGTACCCATGTGGCCCGTGGGGTTGAGCTCAACCGCGGTCTTGAAGAAGTCCGGGTCGCCGCCCTCGATGCTCTCCCAGACGCCGCCCTCGAAGTAGGTGTTGCCGGGTGAGACGGTGTTGGCCCGGATACCCTGCGGCGCCAGCTGCATCGCGAGGCCGTGGATGTAGCCGATGATCGCGGTCTTCGCCGTCCCGTAGGGGCCCGACGCGAAATCGGACTCGCGTCCGGACACGCTGGAGATCGCGATGATCGAGGCGGCCTGGCTCTGCTCCAGGTGTGGCATCGCCGCCTTGACCAGCCGGACGGTGTGCATCACGTCCACGTTGAGGCTGAGCTCCCAGTTCTCTTCCGTGTCCGGGATCGCCAGCGCGCTGACGTTGGCCACCACGACATCGAGGCCGCCGTAGGAGTCAGCCGACTGGTCCACCCACGCGGCCAGCGCCGCCGCGTCGGCGACGTCGACCGTGGAGCCGGTGACGTTGCCGCGCTCGCTCAAAGCCTTCTGGGTCGCCGCCACCTCCTCGGAGCTGCGGGCGCAGAAGCCCACCACGGCCCCCTCGTCCAGGAAGGCCTCGACCACCGCGCGGCCGATGCCACGGGTGCCGCCGGTGACGAGGACACGGGTTCCGTTGAGTCGCAGATCCATGGGTACAGCCTTTCGTGGAAGAGGTGCCGGTCAGAGTGTCCCGAGGGAACGGGCACGAGCGCGCATCGCGGCGTGGATGTCTCCGAAGGCCTCCGCGCGGGGGAGCAGCCGCTTGGCCGCCTTGACTACCACGCTGTAGTTGGCGTCGACGACGTTGGCGACCGGGACCTGCGCGATCTGCGAGCACAGCTGGTAGGCGTCCATCACATGCAGGCCGCACAGCTCGCTCACCCAGTGCACGAGCTCGGCGTTGCCGATGCGCCAGGAGTCCTCCATCGGCCGGCTCGACCCGATCGCCATGAAGTGGGTGTCGGTCTCGATCCGCGGCCAGCCCGGGGCGTTGCCCTTGACGAGGTCGACGATCAAGGTGGTGGTCATCGCCCCCTCCACGGCGGTGCCGCAGGCCTCGCCCTCACCTTGGCGGTAGTGGCCGTCGCCGACCGAGAACATCGCGCCCTCGACATTGACCCCTAGATATGCCGTGGCGCCGGCGCGCATCTCGGGGCTGTCCATGTTGCCGCCGAACCGGTCGGGCACCAGCGACGAGCGCACCTCGCCTCCGGCCGGCGCCACGCCCACGGTGCCGAGCATCGGTTCTACCGGGAGCTCGACGCGGTGGTCGCTGTGCCGGGCTGTGAAGGCAACGGTGTTGCGGTCGCGGTCGAGCTCATAGATCCAGGTCGTGTCCGGCAGCGCCGGCTGGAGGTTGACGGTGCGGTCCGTGCCGGTCATCCCGCCGAAGAACGGGATCGCTGCCGAGGCGGCCCAGTCGCGCGCCGGCAC
>JBDTXF010000584.1:0-2220 GCA_040006355.1 Nocardioidaceae bacterium
CGCACGGCGGCCTCCGAGAGGCCGACCACCTTGCCGATCGAGGCGTAGGAGCGGCGTCCGTCCTGCTGGAGCTCCTCGATGATGGACTTCGAGACGTCGTCGAGCACGACGCGTGCCCTCGGCCCCGGGGAGCCGTTCTTCGCGCTGCGGCTGGTCACCCGGCGATGCTCGCACGGTCGGTGGGGTGCGTCAAAGGGCTCACGAGGGATTTCGTTGCAGTCGTGTTTCCGTCCCACTGAATCACTTGTCGATCGGCACTTCGTCTGACACGATCCACTGACTCCCGGGACGAACCGCGACGAAAGGGACCCTGTCACGATGCGCGAGCCTGCACCCCTGACCGACGAGATCCGCCAGCTGCTCGCCCGCGCCCCGGTCGGTCGTCGCGGCCTGCTCCGCGGGGCGGGACTGGCCGGGCTGGGACTCGGCGCCCCGTCCCTGCTGTCCGCCTGCGGCACGAAGGCGGCGAAGCAGACCACCGCCTCGTGTGTCAGCAAGGACCTCTCGTCCAGCCAGAAGACCCTGCACGTCTCGAACTGGCCGCTCTACCTCGACGAGAAGAAGGTCAAGCGGGGCGGCAAGAAGGTCACCGTCTTCCCGACCCTGGTCGACTTCGAGAAGCAGTCGGGTATCCAGGTCGACTACGTCGCGGACGTCAACGGCAACTCCGAGTTCTTCGGCATCGTGCGCAACCAGCTGGCCGCCTGCCAGGCGACCGGCCGCGACATCATGGTGCTGACCGACTGGATGGCGGCCCGGATGGTGAACCTGGGCTGGCTGCAGAAGGTGGACAAGGCCAAGACCTCCAACGTCGCCGCCAACCTGGTGCCGAACCTCAAGTCGCCCAGCTGGGACAAGAACCGCGACTACTCGGCTCCCTGGCAGAGCGGTCTGACCGGCATCGCCTACAACGCCAAGCTCACCAAGGAGGTGAGGAGCTTCCAGGAGCTGCTCACCCGTCCCGACCTCAAGGGGAAGGTCAGCCTCCTCTCGGAGATGCACGACACGATGCTCTTCATGCTGCTCCTCGAGGGTGCCGATCCGGAGAACTTCACGAGCGACCAGTTCGGCACGGCGATCGAGCGTCTGAAGAAGGCGTCCGACGCCGGCCAGATCAGGGCCTTCACCGGCAACGAGTACGCCCAGGACCTCGCCAAGGGCAACATCGTGGCCTGCGAGGCCTGGTCCGGTGACGTCATCCAGCTGCAGTTCGACAACCCGGACATCAAGTTCGTGGCGCCGGAGGAGGGGCTGGCACTGTGGAGCGACAACATACTGATCCCGAACAAGTCCGAGCACAAGGCGAACGCCGAGGCGCTCATGAACTACTACTACCAGCCTGAGGTCGCCGCCACCCTGGCGGCCTGGGTGAACTACATCTGTCCCGTCGCCGGCGCCAAGCAGGCGATGGAGAAGATCGACTCCACCCTGGTCGACAACAAGCTGATCTTTCCCGACGAGGGCACGCTGTCCAAGGCCAAGGACTTCATGGGACTGGACCAGAAGACCGAGCAGGGCTACCAGAAGCAGTTCGCCTCCGTGACGGGGGCCTGAGCCGGTGCCCGGGCAGGCCAAGGGCGTCGAGCAGCCGGACCACTCCCGGGACGCCGGAGCGGACCTGACGCTGACCTCGGTCACGAAGAGATTCGGCACCTTCACCGCCGTCGACGACCTCGACCTGGTCGTCGAGCAGGGCCGGTTCTTCGCCCTCCTCGGTCCGTCGGGGTGCGGGAAGACCACGACGCTGCGGATGGTGGCCGGGCTCGAGGAGCCGACCAGCGGGTCCATCTCCATCGCCGGGCAGGACATCAGTCGGCTCAAGCCCTACCGGCGGCCGGTGAACACCGTCTTCCAGAACTATGCGCTGTTCCCGCACCTCGACATCTTCGAGAACGTGGCCTTCGGCCTGCGCAGGCGCGGCGTCAAGGACATCCGGAAGCAGGTCGGAGAGATGCTCGAGCTCGTCGAGCTCGGCTCATTCGGCAAGCGGCGTCCGCCGCAGCTGTCCGGCGGCCAGCAGCAACGGGTGGCCCTGGCTCGTGCGCTGATCAACCGCCCGCAGGTGCTGCTGCTCGACGAGCCGCTCGGTGCCTTGGACCTCAAGCTGCGCCGCCAGATGCAGATCGAGCTGAAGCGCATCCAGACCGAGGTCGGGATCACCTTCGTGCACGTCACCCACGACCAGGAGGAGGCCATGACGATGGCCGACACCATCGCGGT
>JBDTXF010000585.1:0-2220 GCA_040006355.1 Nocardioidaceae bacterium
CTCACCGAGTCCGTGTGCGTGCAGGGGGCGCCGGGCACCGGCAAGACCGCGGTCGGCCTGCACCGGGCGGCGTTCCTGCTCTACGCGCACCGCGACCAGCTGTCCCGTCAGGGCGTCCTGGTGGTCGGGCCGAACGCCTCCTTCCTGCGCTACATCGGGGACGTGCTTCCCGCTCTCGGCGAGATCGACGCCCAGCAGACCACCATCGAGGACCTGGTCGCCGCGACCCTGGCCCGGCTCAGCTCGACGTACACGCTGTCGGGCACCGACGACGCGCACGTGGCAACCCTGAAGGGCGACGCCCGTCTCGCGAGGATCGTCCACCGGGCGCTGTGGTCGCAGGTGCGCATCCCCACCGAGGGACTGCTGGTCCCGCGGGGCGCGCGGCGCTGGCGTCTCGCGGCCTACGAGGTCGAGGAGGTGCTGGCCGAGCTGCGCGGCCGCGGCGTCCGCTACGGCGCGGCGCGCGGCATGCTCGCCCAGCGGCTGGCGCACGGGATCCTGGTCAAGATGGAGAACACCGGCGACTCCCCCGACGACCGGGTGCAGGACGCGGTCGCGCGCAGCCGCGAGGTCAAGAGGTACGTCGACCAGGTCTGGCCCGCCGTCGACCCGGCCCGCCTGGTGCTGCGCCTGCTCGGCGACCCCGCCTTCCTCGCCCAGCAGGCCGACGGGGTCCTCGACGCGGCCGAGCAGGATCTGCTGCTGTGGCGCACGCCGTTCAAGGCGCCGACCTCGGCGAGGTGGTCGCTCGCCGACGCGGTGCTGGTCGACGAGGTCGCCGACCTGGTCGAGCGCACGCCCTCGCTGGGGCACGTCGTTGCCGACGAGGCCCAGGACCTGTCCCCGATGATGCTGCGCGCGGTCGGGCGGCGCTGCTCGACGGGGTCGGCCACGGTGCTCGGCGACCTCGCCCAGGCCACCACCCCGTGGGCGACCCGCTCCTGGACCGAGGCGCTCGGTCACCTCGGCAAGTCCGACGCCCACGTCGAGCAGCTGACCAAGGGATTCCGGGTGCCCGGCGAGGTCATCGAGTACGCCGCCCGGCTGCTGCCCGTGATCGCCCCCGGGCTCGAGCCGCCCACCTCGGTGCGCCGGGCCCGCGGCGAGCTCACGGTGACCTCGGTCGGGCCCGACCGGCTGGCAGCCACCCTGGAGTCGACGGTGCGGCGGGTGGTCGCGGGCGTCGGCTCGGTCGGCCTGATCACCCCCGACGCGCTGCTGCCTGTTGTGGTGGGGACCCTGGACCGGGCCGGGATCGGGCACGCGGTGCTCGGTGACGAGCCGGCCGACGACGGCAGGGTCGAGTTCGACGTCCAGCTCGACGTCGTGCCGGCGTCGCTGGCCAAGGGCCTCGAGTTCGACCACGTGGTGCTGCTCGAGCCGGCCGGCGTGGTGGCCGGTGAGGCCGACCGGGTGACCGGCCTGCGCCGCCTCTACGTCTGCCTGACCCGAGCCGTCACCTCGCTCGCCGTGCTGCACACCGAGCCGATGCCTGTGGAGCTGGGCAGACCCTGACCCGGCCTGGCATCCTGGCCCGGTGAGCGACCTGCGGCGGTTCTGGCCGGCCTGGCTGGACGACGGGCTGCGCGACGGGCTCGAGACGGCGTACTCCGTCAGCAGCCGCGGCTACCACGACCTGCGGCACCTGAGCGAGGTTCTCGAGCACGTCGACGCCCTGCTCCCACCCGGGGACCCGGCCCGCGAGTCGGTGCTGCTGGCGGCCTGGTTCCACGATGCGGTCTACGACGGGCGGGGTGAGGACGAGGAGCGGTCCGCCCGCCTTGCGGAGGATGCCGTGCCGGACCCGGTCCTCGCCGCGGAGGTGGGCCGGCTCGTGCGGCTGACCGCGACCCACCGGCCTGCCGACGACGACCACGCCGGTCAGGTGCTCTGCGACGCCGACCTGGCGATCCTCGCCGCCGACCCGGAGCGCTACGCGGCCTACACCGCAGGCGTGCGCGCGGAGTACGCCCACGTCGCGGACCCGGACTTCGCGGCCGGCCGGGCAGGCGTGCTGGAGGACCTGCTCGCCAAGCCCACGCTCTTCCACACCGACCAGGCGCGGCGCCGGTGGGAGACCACCGCCCGGGAGAACCTGCACCGCGAGGTCAGCACGCTGAGGTCCCGATGACAGGGCCTCCGATCGGCGAGGGCCACGGCCCCGACCTGGTCGGCACGGCGTACGGCGCGCTGCTCGAGGTGCTGCTCGCGGTGGAC
>JBDTXF010000586.1:0-2217 GCA_040006355.1 Nocardioidaceae bacterium
CGATCTCCATGTGCAGCAGGCCGAGGAAGCCGCAGCGGAAGCCGAAGCCCAGGGCCCCCGACGTCTCCGGCTCGTAGGCCAGCGCGGCATCGTTGAGCTGCAGCCGCTCCAGCGCGTCGCGCAGCGTCGGGTAGTCGTCGCCGTCGATGGGGTAGAGCCCCGAGTAGACCATCGGGTTCGGGTGCTTGTAGCCGCCCAGCGGCTCGGTGGCGCCGTGGTGCTGGGAGGTCACCGTGTCACCGACCCGGGACTGCCGGACGTCCTTCACCCCGGTGATCAGGTAGCCCACCTCGCCGACCCCGAGGTCGCCGGCCTTGACCGGCTCCGGCGAGATCACGCCGACCTCGAGCATCTCGTGGGTCGCCCCGGTGCTCATCATCTTGATCTTGTCGCGGTGGGTGAGCAGGCCGTCGAACACCCGGACATAGGTCACCACGCCCCGGTAGGTGTCGTAGACCGAGTCGAAGATCAGCGCCCGGGCAGGCGCGTCCGGGTCGCCCTTCGGCGCCGGCGTCTGCGCGACGATCTCGTTGAGCAGCTCCTCGACCCCGAAGCCGGTCTTCGCCGACACCTGGAGCACGTCGGACACCTCGCAGCCGATGATGCCCGCCAGCTCTGCGGCGAACTTCTCGGGCTGTGCGGAGGGAAGGTCGATCTTGTTGAGCACCGGGATGACGTGCAGGTCGGCACCGAGGGCGAGGTAGAGGTTCGCCAGGGTCTGCGCCTCGATCCCCTGGGCGGCGTCGACGAGCAGCACGGCCGCCTCACAGGCCTCCAGCGAGCGGGAGACCTCATAGGTGAAGTCCACGTGCCCGGGGGTGTCGATCATGTTGAGGACGTAGCCGCCGGCCTCTGCGCCCGCGGTGTTGTCGGCCGGCACCGTCCACGGCATCCGGACGGCCTGGCTCTTGATGGTGATCCCGCGCTCGCGCTCGATGTCCATCCGGTCGAGGTACTGCGCCCGGGCGTGCCGCACGTCGACCACGCCGGTGAGCTGCAGCATCCGGTCGGCCAGGGTCGACTTGCCGTGGTCGATGTGGGCGATGATGCAGAAGTTCCGGATGATCGCGGGGTCGGTCTTGCCCGGTGTGGGCGCGGAGATGGAGATGGGCACGGACGACTCTCGGTAGCTTGCGGGGGTCGGGTCATCTTCCCACACGGCGCGAGGCGGCCCAGCCGTGGCGCAGCCGCCGCCACGCCCACGGCAGCCCGCCGTTGAGGAGCAGCAGGAGCAGCGGGTAGTAACCCGTCGCCGGCAGCACGAGGGAGACGGCCAGGGCGACCGCGAACAGCGTGGAGGTCACCCAGGCAGCAGACGGGTCCGGCGCGTCGTCGGAGTCCCGGATGGAGCGGGTGCTCGCGATCCGTCGGGCCATCAAGCCCATCAGAGCGGAGCTCACCGTCATGGTGCCGATGTAGAGGACCTTGGTCGCCGCCTGGTGGCCCTGCGCGGCCACCAGAGCGGTCGGGAACGGCAGGAAGACGATCATCAGCAGCCAGGCGACCATCAGTCGGGTGACCACCGGATCGGTGACCACCACCGTCCGGACGACATGATGCTGGGTGAACCACAGGTTCGCGATCACAGCGAAGCTCAGCAGGAAGGCCCAGAGCTGGGCCTGGTGGTCCCGCAGCAGGTCCAGCACGGACCCGTTCTGGCCGGCACGACCCAGCTCGCCCGCGACGTCGACCAGCGGCAGCACCAGCAGCGTGATCGCGATCGCCACCACGGCGTCGACGAAGGTCAGGAACCGCTCGAAGTCTCGGCTCCGCTCGACCTGCACGCTCTCGCTCGCGTCCACGCGGCGAGCCTAGCGACCCCGACCGTGGAGGTCAGGAGCCGTGGGACTCCAGGAACTCCTTCGAGCTCGCGATCGCGAAGCCCCAGCCTGGGTCAGCGTGGGCCTGGGAGGGACGGCGATCTCGTCGGGGTCCGTGACCACGTCCAGCAGCACCGGGCCGGGGTGGGCCGGCGCGTCGCGCACCGCGGTGTCCACGTCGTCGGGATCGGTGACCCGCACGCCGTGCAGCCCGATCGCCCGGGCGACCGCCGCGAAGTCGGGGTTCACCAGCTCGGGGCGGATCAGCCGGTCCGGGTTCTCGACGGTGCGACACAGCAGTCCGGTGGGCACCGTGTCGTAGGCCGGGTCGGTCAGGTGTGCCTGGCGCTCGCGCCACCCGGCGTACGCCGTCCGATGCGACACGGTCTGGTTGAAG
>JBDTXF010000587.1:0-2209 GCA_040006355.1 Nocardioidaceae bacterium
CGCTCGTCAGCCGAGACCGGCAGCGACCAGCTCCGCGATCTGGATCGCGTTGAGCGCCGCACCCTTGCGGAGGTTGTCCCCGCTCACGAACAGCGCCAGCCCACGCTCCCCGTCGACGCCCGGGTCCTGCCGGATGCGTCCGACCAGGCTCGGGTCCTGACCGGCCGCCTGCAGCGGTGTGGGCACCTCGCACAGACGGACCCCGGCGGCGTCCCCGAGGATCTCCAGAGCTCGCTTGGCCGGCAGCGCCGAGGCGAACTCGGCGTTCAGCGACAGCGAGTGGCCGGTGAAGACCGGCACCCGCACGCAGGTGCCGGAGACCCGCAGGTCGGGGATGCCGAGGATCTTGCGGCTCTCGTCGCGAAGCTTCTGCTCCTCGTCGGTCTCCCCGGAGCCGTCGTCGACGACCGAGCCGGCCATCGGCAGGACGTTGAAGGCGATCGGCCCGACGTACGTCGTCGGGGCCGGCATCTCGACGGCCGACCCGTCGTGGGTCAGCAGCGGGCCGCGGTCACCGACGGCCGCCACCTGCCCGGCGAGCTCGTCCACTCCGGCGAGCCCACTGCCCGAGACCGCCTGATAGGTGCTGGCAACGAGCCGAACCAGGCCCGCCTCGTCGTGCAACGGCTTGAGCACCGGCATCGCGGCCATCGTCGTGCAGTTCGGGTTGGCGATGATCCCCTTGCGGGCCTCGTGCAGGGCCTCGGGGTTGACCTCGCTGACCACGAGCGGCACGCCGGGGTCCATCCGCCAGGCGGAGGAGTTGTCGACCACCACGGCGCCCGCCTCGGCGAACCGCGGGGCGAGGAGCCTCGAGGTGGAGGCACCGGCGGAGAACAGCGCGATCTCGATCCCGGCCGGGTCGGCGGTCCCGGCGTCCTCGACGGTGACGTCGCGCTCGCCCCAGGCGATGGTCGAGCCCGCCGACCGGGCGGAGGCCAGGAAGCGGATCTCCTCGACCGGGAATCCGCGCTCGAGAAGCAGTCGGCGCATCACCGCACCCACCTGGCCGGTGGCACCGACGACGGCGATCCGAGCGGGCCGGCCAGCGCCGGACGACGCACTCATCGGCCGGTTCCTCCGTAGACCACGGCCTCGACCTCTTCGGAGTCCAGGTCGAAGGCGGTGTGCGTCGCGATGACCGCGTCGTCGACCTGGCTCTCATCGACGATCACCGAGATCCGGATCTCCGAGGTGGAGATCATCTCGATGTTCACCCCGGCCGAGGCCAGCGCCGCGAAGAACCGCGCGGTGATCCCCGGGTGCGAGCGCATCCCCGCGCCGATCAGCGACACCTTGCCGATCTGGTCGTCATAGAGCAGTGAGTCGTAGCCCACCTGGTCCTTGATCCGGGCGAGCGCCGACATCGCGGTCTGGCCGTCCTCGCGCGGGAGCGTGAAGGAGATGTCGGTGAGGTTCGTCGAGGCCGCCGACACGTTCTGCACGATCATGTCGAGGTTGATCTGCGCGTCCGCGAGGGTCTCGAAGATGCGGGCCGCCTCGCCGACCTTGTCGGGGACGGCGACGACGGTGATCTTGGCCTCGCTGCGGTCGTGCGCGACGCCGGCGATGATCGCCTGCTCCATGGAACCCACCTCTGCTTCCGGGACGATCCAGGTGCCTTCCTTCTGGCTGAAGGAGGAACGTACGTGGACGGGCATGTGGTAGCGACGGGCGTACTCGACGCATCGCAGGTGCAGGATCTTCGCCCCGCAGGCCGCCATCTCGAGCATCACCTCGGTGGACACCCGGTCCAGCTTGCGGGCGGTCGGCACGATCCGGGGGTCCGCGGTGAAGACGCCGTCGACGTCGCTGTAGATCTCGCAGACCTCGGCGCCCAACGCCGCGGCCAGCGCGACAGCGGTGGTGTCGGAGGCACCGCGACCGAGCGTGGTGATGTCCTTGGTGTCCTGGGAGACGCCCTGGAAGCCGGCGACGATCGCGATGTTGCCCTCGTCGATGGCGTTCTGGATGCGTCCCGGGGTGACGTCGATGATCTTGGCGCGGCCGTGGGCACTGTCGGTGATCACGCCGGCCTGGCTCCCGGTGAAGGACCGGGCGGCCTGGCCCTGGTTGGCGATCGCCATCGCGACCAGCGCCATCGAGATCCGCTCACCGGCGGTGAGCAGCATGTCGAGTTCGCGCGGGGGTGGGGCGGCGCTGACCTGCTGGGCGAGGTCGCGGAGCTCGTCGGTCGTGTCGCCCATCG
>JBDTXF010000588.1:0-2209 GCA_040006355.1 Nocardioidaceae bacterium
GCTTACTGCCTTCCTGCGCTACCGCGAGAACGATCCAGTGCCTCGCGCGGGGCTGCGCGCCGCTCGGATGATCTGCGTCGGTCAGAGCCGGATGGCCCACACCTTCGCGGCGTGGGCGGCCGACGGGGAGGTCGGCCGTCAGCTCGCCGAGCAGTTCCGCGGTCGCCTGCCCGCCTTCCGCGCCCTGCATGCGTCCACGGTCCGTCTCGTCGAGGCCGTCCCGGTCCGCTCGCCCCTCGTCATCTCCCAGCAGGCTGAGATGTCGACGCAGATGCACCGCTTCGAGTCTCGGTCTCCGACGACTGACGTGCTGGTCGACCTCAACGAGGCGACCCACGACGTGACCGTCGCTGTGGGCCGGACGCTGCGTCGCGAAGGCATGACGCGCCGAAACCTGCTGGTGCTCGACGAGGACGGAATTGGCCTGCCCAGACCCCGTGCCATCACGAACACTCGAGAGCCCTTCCAGGTCGCCTGCAAGATGCTGGCTGACGACCCTGCTCCCTTGAGGCTGGCCAGGGTCCCGTTGACCAGCTCCCACCGCGACGACCTTCGGTCCACGCTTGACCTGCTGCCCACACCGTCGAGACCACGGCTCCGGAGCCTGTCGCCTGCTCCGCCGAAACGTCCCCCTGCGCGACGTACCAGCCCCCTCGAAAGGTGAGCCTCATGGCCGAACCCGCATCAGCCCGACCCAAGAACGTCGTGATCGTCGACGCGGAGAACCCACTCGTCGAGGTGCGCGGGGAGTTCTTCTGGCGTGAGGACCACGAGCAGCTCCTCGCAGCCGCATGCGAACAGGCCTACCGCGCCGGGTTCGCCGACGGGTTCGCTCAGGCATCGGCGCGGCCTTCGGTCGTCGTGAGATCGCGGCGCCGCCGAAGGCCTTTCACTCGTCTCCTGTTCGCCGTTGCGCTGACCTCCTTCGTGCTGGCCGTGCTTGTCACCGTGGTCCAGGTCATCGCCTTCGGCTGGCAGTGATCGGGACTTGTCCCCAGATTCGCTCTGAGCACTCGGTTGATTTGCACACCCGGGGTGAAGGTCGAGTTCGACCACGAACCTCGTTCTCCAGCTGACCTGGAGGGCACCCGACGAGAGGACCCCGCATGTTCGCCGCGCTACGAGTGCAGATCAACCCCGACCCCGGCAAGCTCCCCGGAGGAGCCCAAATCCAGCAGATCCTCGACGGCCTCGGCGGGTGGGCCCTGTTCGCCGCGCTCGGCGGGCTCCTTGTCAGCGTGATCGTCTGGGCGATGGGCAGCTTCGGCGGGAACTACAACGCGGTCTCCAAGGGCAAGACTGGTGTGCTGGTCTGCGCAGCAGCGGCGATCATCGCCGGTGGGGCTGCGCCGATCATCAACTTCTTCTCCAACCTCGGCTCCCAGATCCGCTGAGGCGCGGACATGACGCCCCTCGCCTTCACCGCCATGCAGCTCCCGGCGAGCTCAGCCAGCCTCTCCGACTCCGGTTGTCAGTGGTGGAACTTCGCCTGTCAGGGCGGCTCAGAGGTCGTCGACGCCGGACTGAGCGCGATCACGCGATCCACCGCGTCCGGAGCCGCACTCGTGCTCGGCCAGATCGTCAAGATCATCGACGGATCGACCCAGGTCCCCCTCGCGGACGCCGGCTACCGGCAGATCTACTACGGGTTCCTGGGCCTCGCAGCGCCACTGATCGGGGTGATCCGCTTCCTCGCGCTCGTGGTCGCGACGGTGCGCCGCGACCCGGCCACCCTGGGGCGGGCCGTGGTCGGCGTCGGAGTGGCGGGGCTGGGTGGTGCGTTCTACATCGCTTTCGCCCAGCTGCTGGTGGGCCTCGACAACTGGCTCTCCCACGGCATCGTCCAGGTCACCGGGCAGAACCTCAGCCAGGCGATCACCCGGATGACAGGCGGGTTCGAGAACGTGGCAGGCACGCAAGGAGACGCCGCAGCCAACATGCTGATCATCATCTTGATGATGATCATGCTGTTGGCGGGCCTCATCCTCTGGTTCGTCCTGGTGCTTCGCAAGATCGCGATCCTCGTCGTGGTCGCGTTCGCGCCTCTCCTGATCGCCGGCTACCTCTGGTCCCCCACGCGCGCCTGGGTGCGCAGGGCGACCGAGGTCCTCGTCGCGCTGGTCTTCACCAAGTCCGCCATCTTCGGACTCTTCGGCATCGGCCTGGCACTGATCAGCCGGGGCTCGGGACAGAGTCTCAGCGACTTCGT
>JBDTXF010000589.1:0-2187 GCA_040006355.1 Nocardioidaceae bacterium
ACACCTGGCCGCCGAGGCCGACGATGGCCTGGTCGGCCGAGCCGTGCCCGTAGTGCTCGAAGCGGCGGCGGTAGAGGGAGACCATCTGGCGGGTGTGCGAGGCGGGCCAGAAGATGTGGTTGGAGAAGAAGCCGTCGCCGTAGTACGCCGCCTGCTCGGCGATCTCGGGGGACCGGATCGAGCCGTGCCACACGAAGGGCGCGACGTCGTCGAGCGGCCGCGGCGTCGCGGTGAAGCCCTGCAGGGCGGTGCGGTGCTGACCCTCCCAGCTGACCGCCTCCTCGCGCCAGAGACGGCGCAGCAGGTGGTAGTTCTCGATCGCCAGCGGGATGCCGTCGCGGATGTCCTTGCCGAACCAGGGGTAGACCGGGCCGGTGTTGCCCCGGCCCATCATCAGGTCGAGGCGGCCGTCGGACAGGTGCTGCAGGAAGGAGTAGTCCTCCGCGATCCGCACCGGGTCCGTGGTGGTGACCAGCGTGGTGGCGGTGGACAGCTGCAGGGTGGTGGTCTGCGCCGCGATGTAGGCCAGCAGGGTGGTGGGCGCGCTCGTCATGAAGGGCGGGTTGTGGTGCTCGCCGGTGGCGAAGACGTCGAGCCCGACCTCCTCGGCCTTCTTGGCGATGGCGACCGTCGCCTTGATCCGCTCGTGCTCGGTGGGGGTGGTGGCGTCGGTGGGGTCGGTGGTGATGTCCCCGACGGAGAAGATGCCGAACTGCATGAGTGGCTCCCGCCCTAGTAGTTCAAGATTCAACTATAAAAGCCAACCGGGGTCGCCGTCGAGGTATTCCCGGCGCGCTCGGACCCGTGCCGGCGCGCCCGTGCTGTCGTCTCAGGCGCCCCGACGCGACGTCTCGGCCGGGCTCGGGGAGGTCGTGGCCCCGGCGATCGAGCGGTTCGCCGCCGTGACGGCGTTCATGGCGAGGCCGAACATCACGAACGCGTTGAGGCCGTGCAGGATGCCGACCGCCCAGGCCGAGAACGCCACGAAGGCCAGCACCCACTGCAGGACCATGTCGAGGAAGAGGAGGGTAGCCGTCTTCACACCCCCGTCGATCTTGGCGAAGAAGGACACCGCGAGCAGCAGCAGCGAGACCAGGGCCGTCGCCATCGCCCCGAAGCCGTGCAGGGCGAAGCCGACGTCACCGGTGGCGCCGCCGTGCTCGAGGACGTCCTTGGTGAAGTTGTGGCCGTCCTTGACCCAGGTCCCGAGCCCGAAGACGCCGAGCGCGATGAAGGACGCCTGCAGCACCACGATGACCGGGACCAGGATGGCCAGCACCCGATAGGTGGCTCTCATGTCTTCCTCCGTTGACCGCGCGCCCTGTCCGGCGCGCCTGCGAAGGGGCTCCCTGGGAACCCTCGGGTCCAGCCTGGCCCGAGGGGGCCTGCCCTGTCGAGACACGTTCGGGCCAGTGGTGGTGCGCATCACGGCCCTACGTCCCGAATGTCTCGTCCGGTGGCGGGTCGTCCGTGGCCCGGTAGCGTCGGGGTCGTGCTGAAGCTCGGACGCCGGACCTATGCGGACACCGACCTGCTGGTGATGGCGATCCTCAACCGGACCCGGGACTCGTTCTACGACGGCGGCGCGACCTTCGAGGAGGAGCGGGCCCTCGATCGGGTCCGGGCGGTGGTCGCCGAGGGTGCCGACCTGGTGGACATCGGCGGGGTGAAGGCCGGTCCGGGCGAGGACGTCGACGTCGCCGAGGAGATCCGGCGCACCGTGCCCCTGATCGCGCGGGTGCGCCAGGAGTTCCCAGACCTGGTGATCAGCGTCGACACCTGGCGGGCCGAGGTGGCCCGCGAGGTGTGTGCCGCAGGTGCGGACGTGCTCAACGACGCGTGGGGCGGCTTCGACCCGGCGCTGGCCGAGGTGGCGGCGGAGCACGGGGCGGCCCTGGTCTGCACGCACACCAACGGCGCGACCCCACGCACGGCGCCGCACCGCCCTTCGTACGACGACGTGGTGGCCGCGGCGGTCGGCGCCACCGTCGCGCTCGCCGAGCGGGCGGTGTCCCTCGGGGTCGACCGGGAGCGGGTGCTGATCGACCCCGCCCACGACTTCGACAAGAACACCTGGCACTCCCTGGAGCTGACCCGCCGTCTCGGCGAGCTGGTCGCGACCGGCTGGCCGGTGCTGGTGTCCCTGTCCCGCAAGGACTTCGTCGGCGAGACCCTCGACCTGCCACC
>JBDTXF010000590.1:0-2180 GCA_040006355.1 Nocardioidaceae bacterium
CCGCCACATCGCGGAGAAGGTCGGCGCCCCGCTGGTCGCCGGCACCAAGGACCCGGTCGAGAACGCCGAGGAGGTGGTCGCCTTCGCACGGGAGCACGGCCTCCCGATCGCGATCAAGGCGGCGTTCGGCGGGGGTGGACGCGGTCTCAAGGTGGCCCGTGAGGAGGGCGAGGTCGCCGACATGTTCGAGTCGGCGGTCCGCGAGGCGGTGAGCGCCTTCGGCCGCGGCGAGTGCTTCGTGGAGAAGTACCTCGACAAGCCGCGGCACGTCGAGACCCAGTGCCTCGCCGACCAGCACGGCAACGTCGTCGTGGTGTCGACCCGCGACTGCTCGCTGCAGCGCCGCCACCAGAAGCTCGTCGAGGAGGCGCCCGCGCCGTACCTCTCCGCGGAGCAGGTGCAGACCCTCTACGACTCCTCCAAGGCGATCCTGCGCGAGGCGTCGTACGTCGGAGCCGGCACGTGTGAGTTCCTCGTCGGCCAGGACGGCACCATCTCGTTCCTCGAGGTGAACACCCGCCTGCAGGTCGAGCACTGCGTGTCCGAGGAGGTCACCGGGCTCGACCTGGTGCGGGAGATGTTCCGGATCGCCGCCGGTGAGGAGCTCGGCTACGACGACCCGGAGGTCGAGGGTCACTCCATAGAGTTCCGGATCAACGCCGAGGACCCGGGAAACAACTTCATGCCGGCCCCCGGGACGCTGACCCACTGGCACCCGCCGGCCGGACCCGGGGTGCGTCTGGATGGCGGCTACGACCAGGGCGAGACCGTCCCAGGGGCGTTCGACTCGCTGCTGGCCAAGCTGGTCATCACCGGACGGGACCGCACCCAGGCGCTCGAGCGCTCGCGGCGCGCCCTCTCGGAGTTCGTCGTGGACGGCATGCCCACCGCGATCCCCTTCCACCGGGCGGTCGTCGACGACCCCGCCTTCATCGGGGACGGCGAGTCCTTCGCCGTCTACACGAGCTGGATCGAGACCGGGTTCGACAACCAGGTCCCGCCTTACGCCGGGGGGTCCGCCGACCCGGAGCCCGACGAGCGGCAGTCCGTGACCGTCGAGGTGGACGGTCGTCGCATCGAGGTCGTGCTGCCCGCAGGTCTCGCGGCCGGCACGGCCACGGCCGGGCGGGAGAGGAAGCCGAAGCGCGAGCGGAAGAAGGCGGGCGCCTCCGCCAGCGGCGACTCCGTGACCTCACCGATGCAGGGCACCATCGTCAAGGTCGTCGTCACCGAGGGCCAGGAGGTCGCCGAGGGCGACGCGATCGTGGTGCTGGAGGCGATGAAGATGGAGCAGCCGATCAAGGCCCACCGGGCCGGCATCGTCACGGGCCTGTCGGCCGAGGTCGGCGACAGCGTCACCAGCGGTGCGGTGATCTGCGAGCTCAAGGACGCCTGAGCGCCACGCGGCGTTCACGACGTCGTCACGTCCCCCTGTCAGCGTGGTGGACATGGACCAACGCGTGTACCTCCATGTCGGCGTGCACAAGTCCGGCACGCCGCACCTCCAGAGCCGGATGGCGCGCAGTGGCGCCGCGCTCCGGGAGCAGGGCGTGCTCTACCCCGCAGCCGGGAGCCAGATGTTCCTCTCGGCCGTCGACGTGCGGGACACCTGCCGCGCCTGGGGCCTGCGGCGCCGTGACGTCCGCGGCAGCTGGGACCGGCTCTGCCGCACGGCGCGCCACCACGACGGCGTCACCGTGATCAGCCACGAGCTGTTCGCAGGGGCCGCCCCTCGTCAGGTGGTCGCGGCGATGACGATGCTGCGCGGAGTCGACGTGCACGTGGTGGTCAGCACCCCCGACCAGGAGCACCCGACCACCGTCGAGACGGTGAACCGCTGGGGCCGGGCGGTGCCGCCTTCGCGCCTGCACGTGCTCTGCGCACCCACCGGTCCGACCGGTCATCCGCAGCTGTGGCAGGACTTCGCCGACCTCGTCGGCTTCGACCCGGCGCGGACGGCGCCCCGGGCCACCATCGACTGAGACTGCGCACCGGGCTGAGCGGCCGCGCACTACATTGCTGCCCATGTTCACCAAGGTGCTGGTCGCCAACCGGGGCGAGATCGCCGTCCGTGCGTTCCGTGCCGCCTACGAGCTCGGCGCGCAGACGGTCGCGGTCTTCCCCTACGAGGACCGGGGCTCCGAGCACCGGCTCAAGGCCGACGAGGCCTACGAGATCGG
>JBDTXF010000591.1:0-2166 GCA_040006355.1 Nocardioidaceae bacterium
TCGCGACGGTCACGCTCGACCGGCCGGCGACCAAGAACTCCCAGACGCCCGCGACGTGGAACGCGCTGCGGATCATCGGCGGCGCACTGGACCCCGAGGTGCGCGTCGTCGTCGTGCAGGGCGCAGGTGACACGTTCTCCTCGGGCCTCGACCGCCGGTTGATCGGTCCCGGTGGCGCGGACGGAGGGACCTCGGTGATGGGGCTGACGGACATGCCCGACGGGGAGCTGGCCGAGAGCATCGCCGGGTGGCAGGAGGGGTTCACCTGGCTGCGGCGTCCCGAGATCATCAGCGTGGCCGCGGTCCGGGGCGCCGCCGTCGGCGCCGGGTTCCAGCTGGCCCTTGCCTGCGACCTCCGGGTGCTCGCGGACGACGCACGCTTCTCGATGCGCGAGCCGCTCCTCGGCCTGGTGCCGGACCTGACGGGAACAAAACCGCTGGTGGACCTTGTTGGCTACTCGCGTGCCCTGGAGATCTGCGCCACCACCCGGTGGGTGTCGGCTGCCGAGGCACGCGAGATCGGGCTGGCGACGGCAGTCGTCCCGGGCGACGAGCTCGAGGACGCCGTGGCCGACCTGGTCGCAGCACTCACCGCTCCGATCTACGGCGCGGTGAGCGAGACCAAGGCGCTGCTGCAGAGCGCGCTCCGGCTCGACCTCGACGACCAGCGTCTCGCCGAGCGCGAGGCGCAGGTGCGACGGTTCCGGGAGCTCGCTGCACTGATGGAGCAATGACGAGGAGGCGGTGAGCAGATGTCCATGGGATCCGGCATGGGGCCGGTGTGGCGGCACATGCGCACCGACCGGAGCATCGCCGACCAGAAGCTCGCCCCGCACACGGTGCGCCGGGTGTTCGGCTTCGCGGGACCACACCGTCGGCTGATCGCCTTCTTCCTGGCCCTGACCGTCCTCGACGCGGCGCTGGTCGTGGTCACCCCATTGCTCGTCAAGCACATCATCGACGACGGCATCCTGAAGAAGGACACGTCTCTCGTCGTCACCCTCTCCCTGGCCGCCGCCGGCGTCGCGGTCGTGGACGCGTGCTTCGCGCTCGCGATGGGCTGGCTGTCCTCGCGCATCGGCGAGGGGCTGATCTACGACCTGCGCACCCATGTGTTCGCCCACGTCCAGCGCATGTCGCTCGCGTTCTTCACCCGGACCCAGACCGGAGCACTCGTCTCACGGCTCAACAACGACGTGATCGGTGCCCAGCGCGCCTTCACCTCGACCCTGTCCGGGACGGTCTCCAACCTGATCAGCGTGGTGGTGGTCGGCATCGCCATGCTCGCCCTGAGCTGGCAGGTGACCGTGCTCTGCCTGGCGACGTTCCCGATCCTGTTCGTGGCATCGCGATGGGTGGGTCGGGCGCTGGCCGGGCTGACCCGTGAGCAGATGCAGGGCAACGCCGACATGGGCAACTCGATGACCGAGCGGTTCAACGTCGGCGGGGCGATGCTGCTGAAGCTCTTCGGCCGCCGCGCCGAGGAGGACGCGCAGTTCGCCGCGAAGGCCGGCCTGGTCCGCGACCTCGGCATCCGCATCTCCGTGATCACCCGGGTCTTCAGCGCGACGCTGATGCTGATCCCCGCGCTCGCCACCGCCCTGGTGTACGGCGTGGGCGGCACCCTCGCCATCCAGAACACCCTGACCGTCGGCACCCTGCTCGCGCTGGCCACCCTGCTGCTGCGCCTGCTCGGGCCGCTCCAGGGGCTGTCCAACGTGCGCATCGACGTGATGACCGCCCTGGTCAGCTTCGAGCGGGTCTTCGAGGTGCTCGACCTGCCCTCGATGATCTCCGAGGACCCCGAGGCCGTCGTCCTTCCCGCGAGCGCCGCCCTGGTCGAGTTCGACCACGTCGCGTTCCGCTACCCGCGCGCCGACGAGGTGTCCCTGGCCAGCCTGGAGACAGTCGCCCGCGCCGAGTCGCGTGACACCGGCCTGGTGCTCCAGGACGTCACCTTCACGGCGCTTCCCGGTCAGATGGTCGCCCTGGTGGGTCCCTCAGGCGCCGGCAAGACCACCATCACCCACCTCGTCGCGCGGCTCTACGACGTCACCTCGGGCTCGGTGCGGGTCGACGGGCACGACGTACGCGACGTGACGCTTCAGTCCCTCGAGGACGCGGTCGGCTACGTCACCCAGGACGCCCACATGTTCCACGACACCA
>JBDTXF010000592.1:0-2164 GCA_040006355.1 Nocardioidaceae bacterium
GAGGATCAGTGCTTCTTCGCCGCGGTCTTCCTCGCCGCGGTCTTCTTCGCCGTGGTCTTCTTCGCCGCGGTCTTCTTCGCCGCGGTCTTCTTCGCCACAGCCTTCTTCACCACGGTCTTCTTCACCGGGGCTCGCGTCACCGGGGCTCGCGTCACCGGCGTGGGCTTCGGGACCAGCGCGACCATCTCGGTCATCGCGTCCTCGAGGTAGCCGATCAGGTTCCACACGTCGGGGACCATCTCACGGCAGGCGATCAGCCCGAAGTCGAGGGACCCGTCGTAGGAGAACAGCGTGATGTTCAGCCCACCGGTCATGTCGGTCACCGCGGAGACCGGGTAGATGCCCTCGACCTTCGCGCCGGCGACGTAGAGCGGGATCTGAGGGCCGGGCACGTTGCTGACGAACAGGTTGAAGATCACCCCGGGCACGGTGGCGAGCTTGAACAGTGCTCGGGCCGCGAGCCCGGACAGCGCTGTGGGCACCAGCGCGGAGAGGTCCTGCAGCAGGGATGCCGGAACCGCCTCGAAGGCGCGCTTGGCGTCCCCCATCGACTCGCGCATGAACTGCATGCGCTCCTCGGGGTCCGCGATGTGGGTCGGGAGCTCGGCGAGCATCACCGAGACCTGGTTGCCACCGGAGCCATTCTGGTCCTCGGTGCGGATCGACACCGGGACGGCCGCCACCAGGGGCGTGTGCGGCAGCGCATCGTGGTCGAGCAGCCAGCGCCGCAGCGCCGCGGCGGTCAGTGCCATCACCACGTCGTTGACGGTCATCTCGAAGTGGTTCTTGACCAGCTTGACCTCGCTCATCGGCAGCGACCCGAAGGAGAACCGTCGGTGAGCGGTGATCGTGCCGTTCAGCGGCGTGCGCGGAGCCTTGAGCTCGCGGCTCTCGACGGCAGGACGACCCGAGCCGCCGAGCGCCCGCCCGACGAGCGAGGCCGAGCCACTGATCAGCCGGGTGCCGGGGAAGTTCGCGGCACCGGGCAGCGCGTCGAGGTACTTCAGGGACTGCGGGACGGTGGCGAGCAGCTCGAGCGGGTTCAGCGCCATCGACCAGGCACCGCGACGGACCAGGTCGAACGTCGACGGCATCCGGCGCGGGACGAACGGCGCGTCCTCCGGCGGGACCTCGCGGGGCTCGGGAGTGAGATCCATGATCGTCTCGAGGATCTCCGCACCGGAGACCCCGTCGATGGCCGCGTGGTGCACCTTGGAGTAGAACGCCGCCCGGCCGCCCTCGAGACCGGTGATGACGTAGCCCTCCCAGAGCGGCCGGCTGCGGTCGAGCTGGCGCGCATGGAGCCGGGCGACCTGCTCGCCGAGCTGCTCTCGGGTGCCGGGGCTGGGCAGCGCGAGCTCGCGGAGGTGGAACTCGATGTCGAAGTGCGGGTCGTCGACCCAGTAGGGACGACCGAGCCCCAGCGGCACCTCGACCAGGCGCTGCCGGAACGGCGCCGCGAGGTACAGCCGGGGCTCGAGGACGTCGCGTACGACGTCGAGGTTCCACTCACCGCCGGGGGCGGTGGCAGGGTCGAGGGTCACCAGGCTTCCGACATGACCCACCGTGGTGGGCGACTCGACATTGAGGAACTGGGCGTCGAGTGGTGTCAGCTGGCGCATGTCGGTGAGTCAACCCTGCCGGTGCCGCTATGACAAACGCAGGCCGGACTCGGTGTCGAACACGTGCACGTTGGCCGGGTCGGTGGTGACGTAGATCGTGTCGCCCTTGTGGTGGCTGCGACGACCGTCGATCCGGATGGTCACCTGGTCGGGCGTGCCCTCGGCGCCGCTGGTGCCGTAGACGAAGCCGTCGGCGCCGAGCTCCTCGACGACGCTCACCTTGACCGGGATGCCCTCGCCCTCGCCGACGATCCGCCATGCCTCAGGACGCACCCCGACGGTGATGTCCCCCTGCGCCTTCCCGGCCGCGGCGCGGTCGATCGGCACCTCGACGTCGCCCACCTTGGCGTGTCCGTCGACGTTGTGGGCGTTCAGGAGGTTCATGGCCGGCGAGCCGATGAAGCCGGCGACGAACAGGTTGGACGGCTTGTCGTAGAGGTTCAGCGGGGTGTCGACCTGCTGGAGGAGGCCGTCCTTGAGCACGGCCACCCGGTCGCCCATCGTCATCGCCTCGACCTGGTCGTGGGTGACGTAGACGGTGG
>JBDTXF010000593.1:0-2163 GCA_040006355.1 Nocardioidaceae bacterium
CGGCAGGGCGGCGACGTTGTAGGCGAACGCCCAGAACAGGTTGCCCTTGATGGTGCCCAACGTCCGGCGGGAGAGTCGGATCGCGTCGACTGCGGTCCGCAGGTCCCCACGGACCAGGGTCAGGTCGGAGGCCTCGATCGCGACGTCGGCGCCGGTACCCAGGCTGATCCCCAGGTCCGCCGTAGCCAGGGCCGCAGCGTCGTTGACACCGTCACCGACCATCGCGACCACCCTGCCCTGGTCCTGGAGGCGGCGAACCACCGCGACCTTCTCGGCCGGCAGCACGTCGGCGATGACGTCACCCGGACCGGTGATGCCCACCTCGGCAGCGACCGCCCGGGCGGCACGAGCGTTGTCGCCGGTCAGCAGGACCGGACGCAGCCCGAGTCCCTTGAGCTCAGCGATCGCCTGGGCACTGGTTGACTTGACGGTGTCGGAAACGGCCAGGACACCGCGGGCCGCACCGTCCCAGCCGACCGCCACCGCGGTGCGGCCCTCACCTTGGGCGGCTTCGACGGCTGCGGTCAGCCGCTCGTCGAGCGGTTGGCTCCACTGCGAGGCCAGCCAGCCGGGCCGTCCAGCGACAACAGCGTGCCCGTCGACGACGCCCGCAACGCCTAGGCCGCCGGTTGAGGTGAAGCCATCCACCGCAGGCAGGGCAGAACCCCTCAGACGCTCCATGGCGCCGGCAGCGACCGCCGCCCCGATCGGATGCTCGGACGCAGCCTCCAGCGCGCCCGCCAGCCGGAGCAGCTCCTCGGTCGAGACCCCGTCGGCCTCGGTGACGGTGACGGTGACGAGCGTCATCCGACCGGTGGTGATGGTGCCGGTCTTGTCCAGCACGATGGTGTCCACCATTCGCGTCGACTCCAGTACTTCGGGGCCCTTGATCAGGATGCCCAGCTGAGCGCCGCGGCCGGTCCCGACCAGCAGAGCCGTGGGTGTCGCAAGGCCCAGGGCACACGGGCAGGCGATGATGAGCACTGCGACCGCAGCGGTGAACGCCGCGGTGATCGGGTGTCCGGTCAGCAACCATCCTGCGAGGGTGGCCACCGCGAGCACGAGGACGACGGGAACGAAGATGCCGGAGACCCGGTCGGCGAGGCGCTGGACCTGTGCTTTGCCGTTCTGGGCGTCCTCTACCAGACGAGCCATCTGAGCGAGCTGGGTGTCGGCGCCGACGCGCGTGGCCCGCACCAGAAGGCGCCCTCCGGCGTTGACGGTGGCACCGACGACGATGTCGCCCGGGCCGACCTCGACCGGCACCGGTTCCCCCGTCAGCATGGACGCATCGACCGCCGACGTACCGGACTCCACGACCCCGTCGGTCGCGACCTTCTCCCCGGGGCGGACCACGAAGACGTCCCCGACGACGAGCCGGCTGATCGGCACGCGCACCTCGGTGCGGCCGTCACCACCGTTGTCCGGGCTCAGTGGAGGGGAGTCGTCGACCGCGGGCCTGGCTGCTATGTCCCGAAGGACCGCGACGTCCTTGGCGCCCATGTCCAGCAGGGCCCGTAGCGCGGCGCCGGACTGACGTTTGGCGCGTGCCTCGAAGTAGCGACCGGTCAGGATGAACGTGGTGACCGCGGAGGCGACCTCCAAGTACAGGTGCGCGCCGGATCCGGTGTTGCTGTCGGGCAGCAGGGCGAAACGCATTTGCATCCCCGTCGTGCCAGCGTCGGTGAAGAACAATGCCCACAGCGACCACAGGTACGCCGCGGACACACCGACCGAGATCAGGGTGTCCATGGTGGCAGCGCCGTGCCGGGCGTTGGCCACAGCTGCACGGTGGAATGGCAACGCACCCCAGACGACCACCGGGGACGCCAGGGTCAGAGCCAGCCACTGCCAGTTGTCGAACTGCACAACAGGCACCATTGACAACACCACGACCGGAAGCGTCAGGACCGCCGAGACAAGCAACCTCTCCCGCCAGTCGGCGGCCTCGTCGCCCTTCGAGTGGCGCCCCACACCAGGGTCCGTGGTACTGCCGATACCGCCGGTCTCGCCGGTATCCGAGTCGACGACGCCACGGGACTCGACTGCGATCGGGAGGGTCGCGGTGTAGCCGGTCGCCTCCACCGTCGAGACCAGCTGCTCACGGGTGACGGCACCGACGTAGGTCACCTTCGCCTTCTCAGTGGCGTAGTTGACCGAGGC
>JBDTXF010000594.1:0-2158 GCA_040006355.1 Nocardioidaceae bacterium
TCAGGTCGTCGTGGGAGACGGGCACGGTGCTGCCTTTCATGGGGGATCGAACCGCCTGCGGGACCAGCGTGTGCCAGTCCCGCAGACGAAACCTGGGTCAGGCAGGTTCCAACTCGAAGTCGTAGGTCGATCGACGGGTGCCGCTGCCGTCGTCCTTCGGGTCGATGATCAGCTCGGGCTTGGTCGCCTCAGCGACGTCACCGTCTAGCCAGTCACCACCAGCGAAGTAGAGCTGGGTGGTAACGGGTCGGTGGCCGTCTGCCCGCACCATGATGTGCAGATGCGCAGGCCTCCACGGGTGCCAGCCGGCTGCCCCGATGAGCTGTCCGGTGGGCCCGTCGGTGGGGACCTGATACGGCGCGGGCTGAATGGTGGTGACGGCGAACCGCCCCTCGTCGTCGGTCACCACGACCCCGCGCAGGTTGCCCTCTGGAAGGTGCGGGGCGAAGCCGGAGTAGTAGCCGTCATCGTCAGCGTGCCAGATGTCGACCTCGGCGCCTCCGAGCGGGGTCCCGTCGAGGTCGCGAACCTGACCACTGAACACGAGAGGGGTGCCCTTCTCGTCCTCGCGGCGGGGAAGCTGGCAGGTCGACCCGAGCTTCACCTGATCGGGCAGGTAGTAGGGGCCTTCGATGGTGCCCTTGGTGCCCTGCTGCGAGTTCGCGACCTGCTCTTCGACGGCGTGCTCGACGAAGACGTCCATGAACAGCGGCCATTCGCCGCCCTCCCCGACTGCCATCAGCCAGGCCTTGGCGGCCTGGTATTCCGGGTAGGTGACATCGTGCTTGACGATCGCGTCGTGCACCCCCTTGAGGACATCGGTGACGATGGCGGAGACTCGCTCCGGCGGGGTCTCGGCGATGCCGCGGCGCGCGGCCGAGCCCTTGAACGCGTCGCTAGCGTGAGCCCCGGAGCCGGCGGCCGTGGGTGAATCCTGCGTGGTGGTCATGGTGCTCCTTTCGGGTTGCTGGATCAGCGGTTGAGGATGCGGTTGATGTCGGTGGGGTTGACGAGGTCGGGGACGGTCCAGCCGTCGAGGTCGTACTCGGCCATCATCGACTCGGCGAAACCCTTCATCCCTTCGGTCTCGCCCTGCGCCTCGGCGGCGAAGAGGATCTCGGCCTTCACGTTCTCGTGGTTGCCGGAGTAGTTGCGCTCGTAAAGCTCATGGCGGCCGCCGAACTCCGAACCCACGGCGTCCCACAGCGCCTTCATGACCTTGACCCGGTCGACGGCGTCGTAACCGTTGGAACCGCGGACGTACTTGTCGAGGTAGGGGCGGATCTCTGGGGTCTTGAAGTCGACCGCATTGGAGTTGAGGTAGATCAGGCCGGACGCGACATCCTGCATGATGATCTCCTTGACCCGCGGGTAGGCCTCGATCATCAGCTGGCGGTAGACCAGCCCGTAGTCCAACTTGGGCAGGACGGTCCCATTGGGTCCCTCGTCAGGGTTCAGCGCCATGGCATCGGCAAGGGCACGGAACGTATTGCGGTAGCCGATTACCTCACCGACGCGGGTCTGGACGCCGCGGAAGTCCTTGCTCCCCGTGGCCTCCAGCGCCTTGAGCAGCAGGCCGGCGATGAAGTCGAGCTTCACCGAGAGCCGGATGCAGCCGTGAAAGGTGAACCGGGGGATGAAACCGGACTGCGGAAAGAACCCGTTGATCTTCTCGGGATCGCCATAGGCGAAGACGTTCTCCCACGGCACCAGCACCTTGTCGAAGACGAAGATGGTGTCGTTCTCATCCATCCGGCTCGAGAGCGGGTAGTCGAACGGGCTTCCCATGACATCAGCCGCCATGGTGTACGACGGACGGCAGATCAGCTTCACCCCAGGGGCATCCATCGGCACGGTGCAGACGATCGCGTACTCCTTCTTCTTGATCGGGAGTCCGTAGTGGGCGATGAAGTTGTAGTTGGTGATCGCCGAACCAGTCGCCACGACCTTGGCACCGGAGACGATGAGACCGGCATCGGTCTCCTTCTCCACGCGCATGAAGACCTCGCCGGCCTCGTCCGGGGGCAGGTTGCGGTCGACCGGCGGGTTGATGATCGCGTGGTTCCAGTACAGGACCCTCTCCTGGCTCTCCTTGTACCAGCGCTTCGCGTTCTCCTCGAAAGGCTGGTAGAACTCGCTGTTCCCACCGAGGGTGCCG
>JBDTXF010000595.1:0-2147 GCA_040006355.1 Nocardioidaceae bacterium
TGGGCGTGGTCAAGCTGCTCGGCGAGTCCTCGATCGGCTCCGGCGTACGCCGGGTGGAGGCGCTGGTCGGCGGGGACGCCTACCGGTTCCTGGCCCGCGAGCACGTGCTCGTCGCGCAGCTCAGCGAGGTGCTGAAGGTGCGTGCCGAGGAGCTGCCGGAGCGGGTCAACGACATCGTCGCGCGGCTCCGGGCGGCGGAGAAGGAGATCGAGAGGGTCCGCGTCCAGCAGGTGCTCGCCGCGGCGGGCGGCCTCGCGGCCGACGCGAAGGACGTGTTCGGGGTCGCGTTCGTCGGTCATCGCGTGGACGGCGCCGGCGCCGGGGACGTCCGCAAGCTCGCCCTCGACGTGCGCGGACGGCTGCCGCAGGGCCGCCCCGGGGTGGTCGCCGTCGTCGGCTCCAGCAACGGCAGGCCGGCGGTGGTCGTCGCGGTCAACGACGACGCCCGCAGCCGTGGGCTGTCGGCCAACGACCTGGTCAAGGTGGCCGCGCGGAGGCTCGGCGGCAGCGGCGGCGGCAAGGACGACGTCGCCCAGGGCGGCGGCGCCGACGTGACCCACGTGGACCAGGCGCTCGTCGACGTCGAGCACGAGGTGGGCCGCCTCGCGACCCTGCCCTGACCGGCGGGGAGCCAGGATGCGACAAGGAGTGCGGCTCGGGGTGGACGTGGGGGACGTGCGGATCGGCGTCGCCCGCTCGGACCCGTCCGGGCTGATCGCGACGCCGGTCGAGACCGTCGCGCGGGGCAGGGGCGACCTCCGGCGGCTCCGTGAGCTGGCGGTCGAGGAGGACGCGATGGAGGTCGTCGTGGGTCTGCCGCGGTCGCTGTCGGGCGGTGAGGGACCGTCCGCCGCGAAGGTCCGGGCGTTCACCCGGCGGCTCGCGGATGCCGTGGCGCCGGTGCCCGTGCGGCTCTGCGACGAGCGGCTGAGCACCGTCTCCGCCGAATCGGTGCTGCGCGACCAGGGACGGAGAGGACAGCGGCGACGCGCCGTGGTGGATCAGGCCGCCGCTGTGGTCATCCTGCAGAATGCACTCGAGACCGAGCGCGGGACGGGGGCCGCACCGGGGGAGCCCGTCGCGGCGGGCACGTACGACTGACCGGGAGCACCCGGCCGGACGACCACAGACAGGTGTTGAGCGACCAGGTGAGCGACCTCGGACTCGGGCTCGGACACGGGCGACGCCACCGGCCTCGGCGCAGCCTGGGATGCCTGGCGGTGCTCGTGTCGCTGGCGGTCCTGCTGGGGGGCGGCTACCTGGTCTACGCGGTCGGGATCACTGCCCTGCGGGACAGGCTCAGTCCGCCGGCGGACTACGACGGCAGCGGGACCGGTCGGGTGCTGGTCGAGGTGAAGCAGGGTGACGCGGCCAGCGACATCGGCAGCACGCTGCGCGGCAAGGACGTGGTGAAGTCGGTCGAGGCCTTCACCGACGCGGCCCGCGACGACGAGAGGTCGGTCGGCATCCAGGTCGGGTTCTACGAGCTGAGGCGGCAGATGTCGGCGAAGTCCGCGCTGTCCGTGCTGATCGACCCGAGCAACCGCATGCGCAGCGTGGTGACCGTCCCGGAGGGCCTGCGGGTGGACCAGATCGTCGCGCTGCTGGTGCGGAGGACCGACTTCTCCACGCGGCAGTTCGACAGGGTCCTGGCGAGACCGCGGCAGCTGGGCCTCCCGTCGTACGCCGGGGGGAAGGCCGAGGGCTACCTCTTCCCGGCGACCTACGAGCTCGCCCCGAACGCGACGCCGCGCTCGATCCTGTCCTCGATGGTCCGGCGCTACGCCGCGGCCGCCGACGACCTGGACCTGGTCGCGAAGGCGAGGGCGCTGGGCCGCTCCCCGCACGAGGTGATGACGGTGGCCAGCATCGTGCAGGCAGAGGGCAGGCTCGGCAAGGACTTCCCCAAGATCGCGCGGGTGCTCTACAACCGCCTCGACAAGGGCCAGCCGCTGCAGCTCGACACCACGATCGTCTACATCTTCAAGACCTCGGGGAAGCTCACCACGACCGGTCAGCAGCGGTCGGTGGACTCGCCCTACAACACCTACCGGCGGGCCGGCCTGCCGCCGACGCCGATCTCGGCGCCGGGTCAGCAGGCGATCGAGGCGGCCCTGCGACCGGCGACCGTAAGCTGGCTGTACTTC
>JBDTXF010000596.1:0-2138 GCA_040006355.1 Nocardioidaceae bacterium
CGCTCGATGTCCTCGTCACCGGGGAACCACGGCTCGCGCTCCGGCGCGATCGTGTTGATGTAGTCGGTGCTGCGGAGCGCGGGCACGCCCACGCTCTGCTCACGCGCGCGCTCGAGGAGCCGCAGCATCACGTAGCGGGCGCGGTCGCGGCCGCGGTCCTGCAGCATCGCGTCGAACGAGTCGATCCAGTCCTGGGTCTCCTCGGGATCGATGTCCGGGAGCTGGGTCGGCAGCCCCTCGTGGATGACGGCCGGCCGGCCGACGGCGCGGGTCGACGGGACGCCCGGCTCCTTCTCTGCGGCCTTCTCTGCGGACTTCTCTGCAGCCAGCTCGCTGGCCTGCTCAGCACCTGTTGCCACGATCCCTCAGCTCTCGTGCTCGTGTGCCTGGTCTCGGCACGTCGTCGGGGACTCACCCGGGTCGCGGGGTCGGTCCACGCTCATCGTGCCACGGTCGCGCCGCCCACGAAATCTACCCATCGGTAGCCCTGCGTCCGGCGCGGTGCGCCCCGCCGCTGGGCACCATCAGCACCGTCGACAGCCACCCCGGCATCGTCCAGTTGGCCCGGCCGAGCACGGCCACCAGCGCCGGCGCGAGCAGGGCTCGTACGACGAGGGCGTCGATGGCGATGCCGAGGGCGAGTGCAGTGGCGAGGATCTTCACGTCGATGGAGGGGACCGTCGAGAGCGCCACGAACGCCAGGAACAGGATCAGGGCCGCGGAGGTGACGAGCTTGCCGGTGTGGGAGATCCCGTCGACGACGGCGCGTGGGGTGTCCCGGTGCACGTCGTAGGACTCGCGCATGCGGGAGAGGATGAACACCTCGTAGTCCATCGACAGCCCGAACAGGAAGGCGAAGACGGCGACCGGCACCCAGATCGTGATCGCCCCGCTGGCGTCGCTGCCGAAGACGGCCTGGGTGCCGATGCCCTTCTGCCAGATCAACGTGGTGATGCCGTAGGCCGCGCCGATCGACAGCACGTTGAGGACCAGTGCCTTCACGGGGAGCCAGAACGACCGCAGCGCCCGCGCGAGCAGCAGGAACGTCACCACGACGATCACCAGCAGGGACCAGGGGGCGCTGCCGTAGACGGCCCGGACGAAGTCGGCGTCCTCCGCGGGGGTGCCACCGGTCCGGACGCCGATCGCGTCGGCGGTGTCCCGCACCCGCTGCACGGTGTCGCTGCCTGCCGAGGATGCCGGGTCTGCGGACGTGTAGACCTGCAGCAGCGAGGCGCCGCCCTGCCGCCAGCCGGTGCCCGATGGTGCGACCACCCCCGCCACGCCCTGCACGGTGCCGAGCTGCGAGGCCACCCGGCTCTGGGCGGACGGGGTGGTGAGCACCTCGGTGGGACGCAGCACCCCGGGTGCGATGCCGGCGTCCCGGATCGCGGCCGCCGCGCTCGCGGCCGCCGACGACCCGCCATAGGCGTCCAGCAGTGGCGACCCGAGCCGCAGCGTGAGCAGGGGCGAGCTCAGCGCCAGCAGGACCACGACCGTGCCGAGGATCGTCAGCCAACGGTGCCCGACCACCCAGCCGGCCAGGCCGGCCCAGCGTCGGCTCGTCGGGTCGCTGAGGGTGCGTCGCGGCCACTGCAGGCGGGGGCCGATGCCCGCCAGCACCACCGGGACCAGGGTCAGGGCGGTCAGCACGCTGAGCAGCGGGATCAGCAGGCCACCGAGCCCGATGCTGCGCAGGAACGGCAGGGGGACGGCGACCAGGCCGGCCAGCGACACCGCGACCGTGACACCGCTGAACAGCACCGACCGTCCGGCCGTGGCCATCGCGGTGCGGACGGCGGTCTCGTTGTCGGCGCCGCGAGCACGCTCCTCGCGCCAGCGCATCACGATGAGAAGGGAGTAGTCGATGGCGACGCCGAGGCCGATCAGCGCGACGAGGTACTGCACCACGAAGGAGACCTCGGTGAGCCGGCTCAGTCCGAGCAGTGCCAAGAACGTGGACAGGATCGACACGGCGGCCACCAGGATCGGCACCCCGGCGACCAGCGACCCGAAGACCAGCA
The DNA here is from genome assembly GCA_040006355.1 of Nocardioidaceae bacterium. GTDB lineage: Bacteria > Actinomycetota > Actinomycetes > Propionibacteriales > Nocardioidaceae > Nocardioides_B. The sequence goes on from JBDTXF010000596.1 coordinate 2,025, forward strand.
CCAGCACGACCATCGCCCCGACGCCGCCGAGGACCACCTCGACGAGCACTCCACGGTCGCCGCCGCCACCCTCGGCGAGCAGCGGGACGCCGGTGAGCTGGAACCGCCCGCCGG
>JBDTXF010000597.1:0-2129 GCA_040006355.1 Nocardioidaceae bacterium
GGAGGCATGCATCGTCGCCTCCGCGGCGACGGTGCACGACATGCATGCGGTCGGGCCCGATCTCTTGCACGCGCTGGTCAGTGCGCCTGGACCGACCGGCGACTTCGGTCGACGCATCTTCGGCGACTTCGACTTCACCGGCATCACGCCGACCTACCCCCACCAGAGCTTCGACGACGAGCTGACACTGCGGGTCGGCGACGTGGAGCTGCTCCTGGTCGACGTGGGCCCGGCGCACACCGCGGGGGACACGATCGTCTACTGCGAGCAGGACGGCGTCGTGTTCACCGGTGACATCGTCTTCGCCGGCGGCACCCCGATCATGTGGGAGGGCCCGGTGCAGAACTGGATCGCTGCGTGCCGCCGGATCCTGGCGCTCGACGCCGACCTGCTCGTCCCCGGTCACGGACCGGTCTCGCCCACGGCGCGGGCCCAGGACATGGTCGACTATCTCGAGTTCGTGCGCGAGGAGGCGACGGTGCGGTACGCCGCGGGCATGGACGCGCAGGAAGCGGCGAAGGACATCGACCTCGGCCGGTTCTCCGGATGGCCCGAGGCCGAGCGGATCGCGGTCAACGTGGCCACGATCCACCGAGAGCTGGCCGGGGACGAGGGGGCGGCGCCCTCCGGGCCGGAGCTCTTCGGCTGCATGGCTGACCTCTTCGCCCACCAGCACAGCACCAGTGCGCCGACCTCTCCTCCGGTAGGGACCTGACTGATGCGCTGGGTGCGCTACCGACCGTCACACCAGACCGGTGCCGAGCAGCTGGGCGTCCTCGTGGGAGACGAGGTCCGCGGCGCCGGACCCGGTGACCTGCTCGACCTGATCGGCTCCTCCGGACTCGAGCGGGCAGGCCTGCGGGCGCTCGCCTCGCCGACGGAGGTGCGGCCCCTGGAGGACGTCGTGCTGCTGGCGCCGGTCGAGCGACCTCCGTCGATCCGCGACTTCATGTCCTTCGAGCAGCACGTGGAGGGGATGGGCCGCCTCGTCGGTGCCCGACCGCATGTCCCGGACGTGTGGTACCAGCAGCCGCTGTTCTACTTCTCCAACCCCGCCTCGGTGATCGGGCCCGGCGACGACGTGCCGATCCCGCCAGGGTGCGACGTCTTCGACTTCGAGCTCGAGGTCGCTGCGGTGGTCGGCCCAGTCTCCGGTATCGACGACCTGGCCGACCTGACCCTGGATGAGTCCGCGCGCGCCGTGGCCGGCTATCTGCTGATGAACGACTGGTCCGCCCGCGACCTGCAGAGTGTCGAGATGCAGGGACCGCTGGGCCCCTGCAAGGGCAAGGACTCCTCGACCACCCTGGGGCCGTGGTTCCTCACCGCAGACGAGCTCCCTGATCTGGCGAGCGGCGGCCCCACGGGGGTGAACCTCAGCGTCACGGTCAACGACGTGCTCTTCGGTGAGTCGTCCGTGGACTCGATGGGCTGGTCGTTCGCCGAGATGGTGGCCTACGCCTCTCGCGGCACCCGACTGCGCACCGGGGACGTCCTCGGGTCGGGGACCTGTGGCGATGGCTGTCTGGCCGAGCGCTGGGGCAGGCGCGGCCGCGACTCTGTGGCTCCGCTCCGACCAGACGACGTGGTCACCCTCTCCGGAGGGCCGCTGGGCAGCACCGCCAACCGGGTCGTGACCGGATCACCCATCCGCCAAGCCCTGGACCGCAGGCCGGTCTCCGGCGCTCACCGATGAGGGCGTTGTCGCAGGGTGCTTGGATGGCGGCATGGATCCCGTCGTTGCTGTCACCGGAGGTCAGGTCCGTGGTGCGAGCCACCAGGGGGTGAACGCCTACCTCGGCATCCCGTACGCCGCCCCCGCGGTCGGCGCCGACCGCTACCGCGAACCGCAGCCCGTCGTGGCGTGGGACGACCAGCGCGACGCGACCGGCCACGGCCCCACCCCGGCGCAGACGCCCTACCCCGCCCCGATGGACGCAGTGCTGCCCAGCTCGGTGACCCCGGGGGAGGACTACCTCAACGTCAGTGTGTGGGCTCCTGTCGAGGGCGAGAGCCTGCCGGTGATGGTGTGGATCCCCGGCGGCGCGTTCGTCCGTGGAGCGAACTCCATCGCCACCTACGACGGTTCGGCGTTCGCACGCGACGGCGTCGTCATGGTCGGCGTGAAC
>JBDTXF010000598.1:0-2128 GCA_040006355.1 Nocardioidaceae bacterium
CCGACGAGGTGGATCGCGCCGCCCCGGCCGGCCTCCAGCAGGGCCGTGGCCGCCGTGCGCCCGCCGGCGTGGTCGTCCGGCACGACCGCAGGCAGCCGGCCGTCGCCGTCGCGGCAGTTGAGCAGCACCACGCGCTCGTCCAGCAGGATCTCGGGGACGGCGACCACCGAGCTCATGAACGTCGCATAGACGATGCCGTCGACCTGCCGCTCCAGCATCTCCTCGATCAGGGCGGCCTCGGTCGCCGGGTCGCCGTCCGACTCCCCGATCACCACCAGGTGCTTCTCCTGGCGGGCGGCGGCGGCGATGCCGGTGAGCATCTGGCTGGCGAACGGCCCGCTGGCCACCCGGTCGGAGATCACCCCGACGGTGGCGGTCGACGCGGAGCGGAGGTTGCGGGCACTGCGGTTGGGGCGGTAGCTCAGCGCGTCGGCAGCCGCCTGCACCCGCCCCACGGCGTCCGCGGAGATCCGCATCTCCGCCGAGCGCCGGTTCATGATGTAGGACGCGGTGGTGACCGAGACCCCGGCGCGAGCGGCGACGTCGGCGAGGGTGGTCCGCCGGCGGTCGCGTCGCTCTCGCATCTGTCTCCTCGGTGCTCTTCAGACGTGGACCGGGTGGCCGTGTCGCAATCGTGACCTGGCTGGCCCGCCGAACTCACCGTGTGGTCCTTGACACTCGCTTCGAGCCCGGTAATGATCTGCTGATTCCTTTCAGTTGTGATGTCTAACACAACTTCGCTGATGTGACGAGTGAAACAACGTTTTCGACGAGGAGCAGCAAATGCAGGTGTCCAAGCGCAAGCGCACGACGGTCATGGCCACGGCCACGGCCGTCGTCGCAGCTGTCGGTCTGGCCGGGTGCGGCGGCGGCGGCAGCAGCAGTTCCGACAGCAAGACCGTGACGGTGTGGACCAGCGTCGACCAGCCGACGATCGACGGCTTCAACAAGGTGCTGGGGCCGGAGGCCAAGAAGCAGGGCATCACGGTCAACATCAAGAAGGTCAACGACATCCAGACGCTGGTGATGACCAGCATCCAGGCGAACAAGTCCCCGGACATCGCGATCCTCCCGCAGCCCGGTGTCGTGGCCGACGTGGTCAAGCGCAACAAGGCGACCGCGCTCGACAGCATCGTCGACATGGCTGCTCTGAAGAAGAGCATGACCCCCGGCACGCTCGACGCCGGCACCATCAACGGCAAGCTCTACGGGCTGCTGGTCAGCATGAACGTCAAGAGCCTGGTCTTCTACAACAAGAAGGCCTGGGCCACGGCGGGCTACCCGATCCCCAAGTCCCTCGACGAGCTCAACTCGCTCACCGACAAGATCAAGGCCGACGGCGGCACCCCGTGGTGCATGGGCCTCCAGGACCCGGGCGGCGCCTCCGGGTGGCCGATGACCGACTGGATGGAGGACCTCGTGATGCGCTACGGCGGGGCCACCAAGTACAACGACTGGGTCACGCACAAGATCAAGTTCGACGACCCGGTCGTCAAGCAGGCCGGTGCTGAGGTCCAGAAGCTGCTCTTCACCTCGGGCAACGTCACCGGAGGTCAGAAGGCGATCGCCAACTCCAACTGGCAGACCGTGGCCAACTCGATGTTCGACACGAAGCCGGGCTGCTGGATGATCAAGCAGGGCAACTTCATCACCGGCTTCTTCCCGAAGGCCGTCCAGAAGAACCTGGACGCCAACGTCGGGGTGTTCGGCTTCCCGCCCGCCTCCGCCGGTGGCGATGACCCGACCCTGGGCGGTGGCGACCTCGCAACGCTGCTCAACGACAACAAGAGCAGCGAGGCCGTGATGAAGCTGATGGCGGACAAGAACCTCGGCAACGGACCGGCCAAGCTGGGCGGCTACATCAGCCCCCACAAGGACTTCGACCTGAGCCTCTACCCGAACACGATCGTCAAGGGTGCGGCACAGGTGGCCTACGGCTCGACGCAGTTCCTCTTCGACGGCTCCGACGCGATGCCGGCATCGGTGGGTGCGGGGTCCTTCTGGAAGCAGATGGTGTCCTGGACAGCCGGCGAGGAGTCACTGGACGAGGCGCTGAAGAACATCGACCAGAGCTGGCCCACCTCCTAGTCGGACCGGCGCGCACCGCATCACCTCGCGGGTCGCGGTC
>JBDTXF010000599.1:0-2126 GCA_040006355.1 Nocardioidaceae bacterium
TGACTACTCACGCCGGGGTGCCAGTTTCCCAGGGGCCCCTGGGAAACTGTCATTCCCCCAGTGTTGCAACGCTAGGGCTAAGTCGGTTTACCAGGCCCCCCTGGGAAACTGTCAGCCAACCGTCAGCGCCCGCCGAAAGGTACGCCGAGCTCGGCGAGCCGGGCCTCGCCGCCGTCGAGGGCGGTCAGCACCCAGGTGCCGGCCGAGGTGATGGTGAAGGTGTGCTCGAAGTGGGCCGCGAGCTGACCGTCGTCGGTGCGCACGGTCCAGTCGTCCTGGTCGGTGTGGGTCCAGGGGTCCCCCGCCACGATCATCGGCTCCACGGCCAGCGCCAGGCCCTCGACGAGCCTGGTGCCCCGGCCGGCCTTGCCGTGGTTGGGCACGCTGGGCGGCTGGTGCATCGCGGACCCGATGCCGTGGCCGGTGTAGTCCTGCACGATCCGGAAGCTGCTCGTGCCGCGGACGTGCTGCTCGACACCGTGCGAGATGTCTCCGACGTGCCCGCCGAGCGAGGCGGCCGCGATCCCTCGCCACATCGCCTCCTGGGTGACCTGCATCAGCACCTCGGCCGGCGCTGGGGCCGCTCCCACCGCGACCGTCAGCGCGGCGTCCCCGTGCCAGCCGTCCACGATCGCGCCGCAGTCGATGGAGACGATGTCGCCCTCCTCGATCACCCGCGATCCGGGGATGCCGTGCACGACCTCGTCGTTGACGGAGACGCAGATGGATCCCGGGAACGGCGGGTGGCCGTAGCCCAGGAACGAGGGCGTCGCCCCGCAGGAGCGGATGTTCTCCTCCGCGAGGCGGTCGAGCTCGAGGGTGGTCATCCCGGCCCGGACGGAGGTGCGCAGCAGCTCGAGGGTCTGGGCGACCACCAGTCCGGCGGCGCGCATCACGTCGATCTGTGCCGGGGTCTTGATCTCGACCCCGCGGTCACGGAACACCTGGCCTAGCTCTCCTCGACGCTGCCGAGGGCTTCCAGGATCCGCTGGGTCACCTCGTCGATCTCACCCAGGCCGTCGACCTCGCGGAGCAGTCCGCGCTCGCGGTAGACCTCGATGAGCGGCTCGGTCTGCTCGGTGTAGACCTCCTGGCGCCGCTCGATCACCTCCGCGGTGTCGTCGGCGCGGTTCTCGGACTCGGCTCGGGCGGTCAGGCGCTGGACCAGCTCGACCGGGTCCGCGGTCAGGCAGATCACCGCGTCGAGGCGGTGCCCGGTGAACTCGATCATCCCGTCGAGCTCGTCGACCTGGGCCAGCGTCCGCGGGTAGCCGTCGAGCAGGAAGCCCTTGACGGCGTCCTCCTCGTCGATCCGGTTGCGGACCATCAGGTTGGTGACCGTGTCCGGGACGTACTCCCCGGTGTCCATGAAGCGCTTGGCCTCGATGCCGAGCTCGGTGTTCTTCGCGACGTTGGCGCGGAAGATGTCACCGGTGGAGATCGCCGGAATGCCGAGACGGTCCGCGATGATCTGGGCCTGGGTGCCCTTGCCGGCCCCGGGCGGACCCATGAAGAGGAGTCTCATCAGCGCAGGAACCCTTCGTAGTTGCGCTGCTGGAGCTGGCTCTCGATCTGCTTCACCGTGTCCAGTGCCACGCCCACCATGATCAAGATGGAGGTGCCGCCGAAGGGGAAGTTCTGGGTCGCGTTGACAAGTGCGATCGCGATCAGCGGGACCAGTGAGATCAGACCGAGGTACAGCGCCCCGGGCAGCGTGATGCGGGACAGGACATATTGGAGATATTCCTCAGTCGGCTTGCCCGCCCGGATCCCGGGGATGAAGCCGCCGTACTTCTTCATGTTGTCCGCGACCTCTTCGGGGTTGAAGGTGATCGCGACGTAGAAGTAGGTGAAGAAGATGATCAGCGCGAAGTAGAACGCCATGTAGATCGGGTGGTCCCCCTTGACGAGGTACGTCGAGATCCACGCCGACCACTGCGCATTGCCGCTGAACTGCGAGGCCATGGCCGGCAGGTAGAGCAGGCTCGAGGCGAAGATCACCGGGATGACCCCGGCCTGGTTCACCTTGAGCGGGATGTACGTCGAGGAGCCGCCGAACATCTTGCGGCCCACCATCCGGCGGGCGTACTGGACGGGGATCCGCCGCTGCCCCTGTTCCATGAAGA
>JBDTXF010000600.1:0-2119 GCA_040006355.1 Nocardioidaceae bacterium
GAACGGGCTGACTGACCAGGACGAAGGTGCGGCCACCGTCCCGGGTGGTGGGAGCACCGTCCACGGCTGAGTCGAGCGGGTCCAGGCGGTAGCCCAGCACGGCGACGACGGCGTAGCGGCCTGGGGTGAGCGGCCCCGCGCCCCCGCAGCCGACCAGAGGCACCGCGGCGGGCAGCAGCTGTGCGGGACGCCTCGCACCCCGCGTGAGCCGGAGCGGGACGGCCCCGCCGGCACCGACGCCGTCGGCCCGCGCCACGACCCGGTCGCCGTCGGTCACCAGGAGCGCCGAGCCACCGGCGGTGGTCACCAACCGCGCTGTCGGTTCCCTGCCGACCACCGTCGCGCTGACCCGGAGATCCGAGCCGGCCGCGGCGGGTCCGGGGAGCGACACCTCCAGCCGGGCGGCGCCGGCAAGCGGCCCGCTCGACGTCGGCACGGTCCCGCAGCCCGCTGCCGGGGCCGGGGAGCCGTCGGACGCCGTCGGCGCGGCGGCGGACGGACGCGGCGGCGCGTCGTCGCGCGTCGACGGCCCGGACCCGCAGGCCGCTGCGGTAGCGGCCACGACGGAGAGGGCGGCGACCACCCGGAGCCGGTGCACGGCGTCCATCCTAGACAGTCATCTCGAGAGCGCTCGCGGGACCGGATATACCGCGCATAACACCCAGAGGGCTTGTCAGGATCGCCAATCGCGGAGCACTGTTCAGCCTGAGTCGACGGACACAAAGGGGTGCCGTCACGACACACCCAGACATGAGGGACCCACATGTCCAAGATCCGCCGCTCGTTCGCCGTCGTGCCCGCCGCTGTCGCGGCCCTGGTCCTCGGCTCCGTCCCGGGCTTCGCCCAGTCCGCCGTCTCGGCGCCCCGGGCGAGCAGCGCCGGGTCCGCCGTCTCCGCCGACGACGCGCCGCCGCTGCTGAACCGCAAGGGTGAGGCGGAGGGCGAGGAGGAGGCCGGCTTCGACAAGCTCCGGGACGCCTACTTCTGGAGCAGGCTGCTCTCCGGCGACGACTCGCTCTCCGTTGCGCAGGCCGCCAAGCTGCGGCTCCGCGCCTCTCAGCAGGCCTCTCGGATCGACGCCACCGACACACGCGGGAAGGCCCGCGGCGGCACGTGGGCCACCCAGGGCCCCAACCCGATCGTCCAGGTGGTCCGCACCTCGAACACCTTCGCGGCGATGGCCGGCCGGATCGGGGCGCTCGTCATCCGCCGCAACGGCACCATCATCCTGGGTGCTGCGCAGGGTGGCGTCTGGACCTACGCACCGGGGGCAGGTGTCAACGGCACCTGGAGGTCGCGCACCAGGAGCACCGACACCCAGGCCGTCGGTGCGCTCGCCCTCGCGCCGAGCAACGACCGCATCGTCTACATGGGATCGGGCGAGGGGTCGCTCTCCGGCGACAGCTACTACGGCGACGGGATCTACCGCTCAGCCGACGGCGGCAAGACCTGGACGCACGTCTCGAGCGCCTTCACCGGCCAGGCCGTCACCGACATCGTGGTCGACCCCCGTCACCCCAACCACCTCTTCGCGTCCACCGTCCGCGGCCGCGGCGGCGCGCACCGGACGACGTCCCCGACCGACAGGGCCTACGGGGTGTCGCGCTCCAACGACGGTGGACGGACCTGGACCCTGCTCAAGGGCACGAAGGACGAGCTGCACGGCGCCACCGACCTGGTCATGGACCCGCAGCACCCGGACGTGCTGTGGGCGTCGTTCTGGGGTGACGGCATCTATCGCTCGACCGACTCGGGGCGCACCTGGAAGAGCGCCCTCGGCGACCTGCCCGAGGGCAACTTCGTCGAGGGGGGCACCCGCTTCTCCCTGGGCCTCTCCCACCCCGCCGACGCGAGGACCGCCACCGTCTACGCGGGCTTCGACTACTTCGACGCCCAGGACACCTACCACCCGGCGCAGATCTGGAAGACCACCAGCAACGGCACGACGTGGACGCTGGCCACCGGCAGCACGACCGGCGCGGACTCGCCGACTGACTACTGCGGCACGCAGTGCTTCTACGACAACGAGGTGAAGCCGGACCCGGACGACCCGAACACCGTCTACGCCCTGGGCTCCTACGGCTACGACGACAGCCCGCAGTCGGGCGGCGTCTACCGC
>JBDTXF010000601.1:0-2112 GCA_040006355.1 Nocardioidaceae bacterium
GCCACTGGGTCGCGAGCAGCCGGCGGTCTCGGTCCAGGTCCTCGCGGTGGGTACGACGATCGCGGTGCACCCCTCCGTCGTACTCGTGGAGCATGCGGCTGCCCACGATCAACAGGTCGCCGCGCGCGACGAACCGACCGTCCGTGTCGTCGCGCACCTCGTGCTGGGGCACCACGTCGATGCCGCAGGAGCGGTGGAAGATCCGGAGCAGCGACTCCCACGGCGACTCGGAGCGGCCGTCCATCCAGCCGATCGCGCGGCTGAGCGCGGCCGCTCCCCAGCGGCGGCGGGACGAGGACATCAGCAGCTCCCTGCGGGTGACCAGGCCCTGGTGCAGAGCCGAGTCCCCCAGCACGACCAGGTCCAGAAGCGACAGGTCGCGCGCGCAGGTCAGCAGCACCTCGTCGGGCGTCGCGACGAGCAGCCCGTCCCGTCGGGTCGCTGCGACCGGCTTGGTGTGCCGCATCACGACCAGCTCGGGGCGTTTGGGGCGGGTCTGGGCCTTGTGCATGCTGACGAAGACCGGCAGGTCCTCCGGGAGCGGCGGCAGCCAGAGGCCGTGCAGCGCGGCCGCGGTCAGGTGCGTCAGGCACCCGCTCGTCGGTAGGATCTGCTGCCAGGCGACCAGGTCGGCCCGGAGGTCGTCACCGACCCCGTCGTCGGTCTCGTCACGTCGATAGAGCCCGAACCCGACCTTGGTCCAGCCGCTCCGTCGGACCTCGCCGACCACCACGTCCCGTTCCGCTCGCATCGGCCCAGGCTCGGGTGCGGCTCACGCTTCCGGAAGCCCGAGTTCCGCTGCTGTGGACCACGAGGTCGGTGCGTCGGCGGCAAGGTGGCCGATCCCCGCGACGTCGTACGGCGTGTCGCCGCAGGGATCGGTCACAACCAGGCTGCTGTGCAGGGAAAGGCCACTGGGCGCCTAGGAGACCGGCGGGGCGACCGGGGCCTCAGGGTCGGCGGGGTCCTCGGGGGCCACCGGGGCCACCGGGGCCACCGGGGCTTCAGCCGCGGCGGGATCAGCAGCGGTGGCGGGGTCGAGCGCGGCAACAGCGGGGCTGCCGTTGCCGAGGACCCCGCTGAGCATGCCGGCGGTGAGCCGCTTGAACTTGCGCTGCTGGATGCGGGTGCGGTCGAGGACCGCGACCTCGAGGTTCTCCGACGGCACGGACCGGGTCTCGGTTCCGCCCTGGCCGAGGGCCTGCACGGCGACCCGGATCGCGTCCTCGAGGGCGGCGCCGGCGACGTAGTGCTCCTTGAGGTACGTCGTGGCCTGCTCGGCCGACCCGCCCATCACCGCGAAGCCGTGCTCGTCGGCGACCTGGCCGTCGTAGGTCAGCCGGTAGACCGAGTCCTGCTCGACGGTCTCCCCGACCTCGGCGACGAAGAGCTCGACCTCGTAGGGCTTCTCCCCGCCGCTGGAGAAGATCGTGCCGAGGGTCTGGGCGTAGGCGTTGGCGAGCGCCCGACCGGTCACGTCGGTGCGGTCGTAGGCGTAGCCGCGCATGTCGGCCAGCCGGACGCCGGCGATCCGGAGGTTCTCGAACTCGTTGTAGCGGCCCACCGCGGCGAACGCGATCCGGTCGTAGATCTCGCTGACCTTGTGCAGTGCCTGGGAGAGGTTCTCCGAGACGAACACGATGCCGTCGGCGTACTGCACGACGACCAGGGAGCGGCCCCGGGCGATGCCCTTGCGGGCGAAGTCCGCCCGGTCCTTCATCAGCTGCTCGGGCGAGACGTAGAACGGCATGCTCATGTGGCGAGGTCCTCAGATCAGGGGGGCGGCGGGGCCGTCGGGGCGGTCCATCCGGGCGGCGATGACGCGGTCCGCCACGGCGGCCACCTCGGTGTCGGGCAGCCTGCGGTAGCCGTCGGCGGTGATCACGCCCACCACCGGGAAGATCCGCCGGGTGACGTCGGGGCCTCCGGTCGCCGAGTCGTCGTCGGCTGCGTCGTAGAGCGCCTGCACGACGGCCGTGACGACGCCGTCCACGTCGAGGTCGCTGCGGTAGAGCTTCTTCAGCGCGCCGCGCGCGAACAGCGAGCCCGAGCCGACCGAGTGGAACGCGGTCTCCTCGTAGCGGCCGCCGGTCACGTCGTAGGAGAAGATCC
>JBDTXF010000602.1:0-2107 GCA_040006355.1 Nocardioidaceae bacterium
CCACCGCCACGATTATTTTATCGAGCGCGGAAATCGGCGGGAGCTGCGCGCGATCGCCTCACGGACCAGGCGGCCGCGGTCCACGCTCAGCCCGGCTCGACGCAGGGAGAGCCGCGCGTCCTCGATGTCGAGCAGCTCATCTGCAGTGACGTAGACGGTCATCTTCTCGTCGTGCCGGATCCGTCTGCTGGGGGCCCGTGGGCCCGGCAGGGTCTCGTCGTCGGTCCGGGTCGCCAAGTGGTCCTCGGTGGCCCGGCCGGAGCTCGTGGGCTGCTGCGGGACGCCGGTGCGGCGGAACAGCTCGTCGGCTGCCGGGAGGCTCACTCGTCGAGACAACGAGCCAGCACCTCCTTGGCGAGCTGCCGGTAGGCCTCGGCGCCGGCCGAGGTGGCGGCGTAGGTGGTGATCGGCTCGCCGGCCACCGTGGAGTCCGAGAACTTCACGGTCCGCCGGATCACCGTGTGGAACACCGTGTCGCCCCAGGCCTGGACCAGCCGCTCCATGACCTCGCGGCCGTGGAGCGTGCGGCCGTCGTACATCGTGGCGAGGACGCCGTCGATCGTGAGCTTGGGGTTCAGCCGCTCGGTGACCTTGTCGATGGTGGTCTTGAGCAGCGCGACGCCGCGCAGCGCGAAGTACTCGCACTCCAACGGCACCAGGACGCCGTCGGAGGCGGTCAGCGCGTTGACGGTCAGCAGCCCCAGCGACGGCTGGCAGTCGATCAGGATGACGTCGTAGTCCGAGAGGGCCGGTGCGAGCACCCGCTGCAGGGTCTGCTCGCGTGCCACCTCACCGACGAGCTGCACCTCGGCCGCGGACAGGTCGATGTTGGAGGGCAGCAGGTCCATGCCCGGCACGTTGGTCGCCACGATCACCTCGTCGATCGTGACGTCCCGCTGCATCAGCAGGTTGTAGATCGAGAGCTCCATGTCGTGCGGGTTGAGCCCGAGGCCGACCGAGAGCGAGCCCTGCGGGTCGAAGTCGACGAGCAGGACCTTGCGGCCGAACTCGGCGAGCGCCGCGCCGAGGTTGATCGTCGTCGTGGTCTTGCCGACGCCACCCTTCTGGTTGCACATCGAGATCACCCGGGCGTTGCCGTGGATCCCGATCGGACGAGGCTCGGGGATGAACGGCATCGGCCGACCGGTGGGGCCGATGACCTGCTCACCCAGGCCCTCCTCACGCGGCGGGTCGGCGGCGTGCAGCTCCTCGGCGGGACCGGGTCCCGCGGGCGGCATCGGGCGTCGGAACGGGATCGGGTCACTCACGCGGTCGGGTCCTCCTGCGGGGATGGGCATCAGCGGCGGCATCTCAGATGCGCTGCTCCCCAGCGAGTGCGAGGGGTGTCCTGAGCCGTAGTCGTTCACGCCGGTGCCTCTCGTCTGGCCTCGCTGCGCGATATGTCGACTGGTCGGTTTGTCGCGCGCAACGCGGCGACTCTATGGGGAACGTCGAGCGGCCCACAACACGATCGGTCGACGTCTGTGCCGTCCCAGTACATCTGTGGATGACGTGTGGACGGCGCAGGCGCGCCGTCCACACGTCGGACCTGCACGGTGCACAACTCTGTGGACAACTCCCGCCCCAGCGGGGTCTCAGGGCAGGCAGTACATCGGGTTGGGCACCTTGAGGGTCCGGTCGAAGTAGCCGCCCCTGAGGTCGGAGAACTGGTCGCCCAGGTTGAGCACGATGTCCTGGCCACCGCGGATCCTCTCGATGTGCCGGCGGGTCAGCGACGTGTGCCGGATCGTCGGGCAGGTCGGCTCGCAGCGGAGGTACGCCGGCGGGGTGGTCTTGTGGCGCATGAAGGGTGGCTGCTCCCCACGCCCGGGTAGCCGGCCGCGGCCAGGTCGCGCTCGGTGTCCGCACGCTGCGTCTCGGGGCGCCCGGTCAGGTAGTAGGTCCGCGCCTGCGCCGATGCTGCCGTGCGCAGCAGCCGTGACATCCCCAACACCTTGGGCATCCCGGTGTCGTGGATGTATGCGGCGTTCACGACCGGGTCGTAGCCGAAGTCGTGGGTCGCCTCGTAGCGGTAGGTCAGCGTGGTGTCGTCGACGTCGACGTGCACGACCGGGGCGGCGTCGGCGCGCCGATCGGTCCCGGCCGG
>JBDTXF010000603.1:0-2107 GCA_040006355.1 Nocardioidaceae bacterium
CGACCTGGACATGCTCTCGGCCGCCGGGCTCGGCATCGCGTTCAACGCCAAGCCGCTCGTCCAGCAGGCCGCGGACACGGCGGTGAACGTGCCCTACCTCGACGCCGTGATGTATCTCCTGGGCATCAGTCGCGAGGAGGTCGAGGCCGCCGACGCCCTCGACGGGATCACCACCCCCGAGCATCCGCCGCTCCCGGGCTGAGCCGCTCGTCGGTCAGGAGCGGCCGACGTAGTAGTCCACCACTCGTCCGGTCTCGACCGCCAGGTCCGCCCAGAGCACGCCGATCTCGAGGACCGTGAGGGCGCCAGGCGGGAACCCCTGGAGGAGTCCGGAGACCGCCGAGACCTCACCGTCACCGTCGTCGAGAAGGTGGCACAGATAGGCGGCCGTGGGGTTGTGGCCGACGAGGACCACGGTGCCGGCAGCCGCCGGAACCGAGCGCAGCGCGTCCAGGACCACGTCCGCGCTGCCGGTGAACAGCGCCTCGTCGTAGCGGACCGCGGCGGCGGTCGCACCGGCCGCCTCGGCCACCGCCGACCAGGTCTCCCGGGTGCGGAGTGCCGAGGAGACCAGGGCGAACTCGGGGAGCAGGCCGGTCGCGCGGAGGTGGCTCCCCGCGTCGCGCGCGCTCTCTCGACCGCGGTCGGTCAGCCGACGGGCATGATCGGTCGCCGCGAAAGGTTCGGCCTTCGCGTGCCGCATCACGACCAGGCGTCGGTCCGTCACAGCACCAACTGTGGCACCACGTAGGCTGCCCTGCATGCCGAACGGGCCACTCGACAATGAAGCATCAGATACCCCATCAAAAGATCATAAAGGACCGGGACCGCTGATGGCCATCGGCGGCGCGGAGGACAAGCTCGGGCGGCGCTCCGTGCTGCGGGCCTTCGTCGCCCTCGCCGGCGGCCCCGAGGCCAGGATCGCGGTGGTCCCGACCGCCTCCTCCCTGGGGCCCGAGGTCATCGAGGTGTACGACGCACTGTTCCGCCGGCTCGGCGCCCGCGAGGTGGTCGGTGCCCGTCCACACACGCGCGCCGACGCCGAGGACCCCGCCGTGGTCGGCCTGCTCGACGACGTGACCGGCATCTTCATGACCGGCGGCAACCAGCTCAAGCTCTCCGCGATCGTCAGCGGCACCGCCTTCGGTGACGCGATCATCGCTGCGCACCAGCGGGGCGCGGTGGTGGCCGGCACCAGCGCGGGAGCCAGCATCCAGTCCTCGCACATGGTCGCCTTCGGGCCGGGCGGTTCGACACCCAAGCAGCGGATGACCCAGCTCGCCGGCGGCCTCGGGCTGATCCGCGACGTGGTGATCGACCAGCACTTCGCGCAGCGCAACCGCTACGGACGGCTGCTGATGCTGGTCGCCCAGAGCCCGGGGCTGCTGGGCATCGGCATCGACGAGGACACCGGAGCGGTGGTCACCCTCGAGCACGGCTCCGAGGTGCTGCGGGTGGTGGGTCGCGGCGTGGTCACGGTCTTCGACGGCCGCTCGGTGGTCTCCAACGCGCACGAGGCCAGGCGTACGGCGCCGCTGCTGGCGTCCGGGGTGGTGCTGCACGTGCTGCCCGCGGGATCGGTGTTCGACCTCACCCGGCGGGCCCTGGTCGCGCCGGGCGCGGAGGTCGACCCGTCCGAGGCCGAGGAGCTGGCAGTTGCGGGACAGGACCTGAGGCGGTTGGCTCGTGACATCGCCGCCGGGGACGTGTCCCCGACCGTGCTGCGCCGGCGACGCGCCCGGCGGGCGACCGGGCACGAGCACGCATCCGAACGCGGCACCGAAGGAGACCACGTATGAGCGCCCCCTCCCCCGACCTGTCGATCCTGGAGACCCGTGTCTACCGCGGCGCGAACATCTGGTCCTATGAGAAGGCCATCCACCTCGTGGTCGACCTCGGCTCGCTGGAGGACCACCCGAGCAACACCCTGGCCGGCTTCACCGACAACCTGCTGCTGATGCTGCCGGGGCTGCGCGAGCACTCCTGCTCCCGGGGTCGCCGAGGCGGCTTCGTCGAGCGGCTCACCGAGGGCACCTGGCTCGGTCACGTCGCCGAGCACGTCGCGCTGGCCCTCCAGCAGACCGTCGGGCACGACATCCGGCGTGGC
>JBDTXF010000604.1:0-2103 GCA_040006355.1 Nocardioidaceae bacterium
CGGGGAATCCGGAGGTGCTGCCACACGTTGGACCCGTCGATGGGAGATGACCTGATGACCTTCGAGACACCTGACCTGCCCGCCTTCGACCTGTCCTTCGCGAAGCATGGCGACCCCGACCCGGTCGTCGCCTACCGGGAGGCCTGGCTGCTGCTGCAGGAACGAGAGCCGCGCCGAGCCATCGAGCTGCTCGACCCGGCGATCGACCAGCAGCCGGAGTCAGCCAGCCTCCGCACCCTGCGGGCGTGGGCCTACTTCCAGAGCGCCCAGCTCCAGCGCGCCCAGTCCGACCTGGCCTCCCTTGTCCAGGAGTGCCCCACCGACGTCTGGGCGCGCTTCGCGCTCGGCCGGGTGCTGGAGCGCCAGTCGCGCTACGCCGACGCGCTGCCGCACCTGCGGCTCGCCGCGGTGATGTCGGGCGACGCCGAGCACCAGGCCGGTGTGCTGCGGGTCGAGCGTCGGCTGGCGGAGGCCGCCGGGTCCTACGACGACCTGCTCTGAGTGCGTCGCGCCACCGGCCGACAGCTGCTCGGGGTCAGAACGTGTGCTCGGGTCCGGGGAAGGACCCGGCAGCGACGTCGGCGGCGTACTCGCGTGCCGCGTCGAGCAGGACACCGTGCACATCGGCGTACTGCTTGACGAAGCGCGGGATCCGACCGGTCCGCAGTCCCGCCATGTCCTGCCAGACGAGGACCTGCGCGTCGCAGCCGGCGCCGGCGCCGATGCCGACGGTCGGGATCGCCAGCGTGTTGGTGATCTCGGCCGCGACGTCCCCGGGCACCATCTCCATGACGCACGCGAAGGCGCCTGCCTCCTCGAGGGCCTGGGCGTCCGCGAGCAGCCGACGGCCGGTCTCGCCCCGGCCCTGCACGCGGTAGCCACCGAGGTTGTGCTCGGACTGCGGGGTGAAGCCGATGTGCGCCATCACCGGGATGCCGGCCTGCGTGAGCAGGGCGACCTGCGGCGCCATCTCGACGCCTCCCTCGAGCTTCACGGCGTGGGCACCGGCCTCCTTCATGAAGCGGACGGCAGTGTGGAACGCCTGCTCAGGTGAGCCCTGGTAGGAGCCGAAGGGCAGGTCCGCGACCACCAGCGCGCGGCGGACCGACCGGGTCACCGCACGGGCCAGCGGGATCAGCTCGTCGACGGTCACGGGCAGGGACGTCTCGTTGCCGAAGACGTTGTTCGACGCGGAGTCGCCGACCAGCAGCACCGGGATCCCGGCCTCGTCGAACACCGAGGCGGTGTACATGTCGTAGGCCGTGAGCATCGACCACCGCTCGCCGCGCTCCTTCATCTCGCGCAGGTGGTGGGTGCGCACCCGCTTGACCGGAGGCTGACCGGGGGAGTCGGCCGCCGGACCGGAGCCGTACGGCGCAGTGGTCTCGCTCATGGGTCCTCGCCCTCACTATCTCGAGGCTCCCTGACGGAGTCCCCGGACCGCTTCCAGGCTAGTCCCGTACGGCGTGCCCGCGGCTGTGGCGGTGGTCACCGGGGCCGTCCCGGCATGGAGGGTCGCGGAGTTTGGCAGACTCGCACCGTGGACTTCGACTCGGTGTACGCCCAGGGCTTCGCGCGCGTGGCCTCCTGCACGGTCCCGACCGCCGTCGCCGACCCGCGGACCAACGCCGCCACCGTGCTCGCGGCGGTCCGCGCCTGCCACGACGAAGGGGTCGCGGTGGCGCTGTTCCCCGAGCTGTGCCTGACCGGCTATGCGATCGACGACCTGCTGCTGCAGGAGGCGTTGCTCGACGGGGTCGAGGCCGCCATCGAGGAGGTGGTCGCCGCGTCGGCGGACCTCCGCCCGGTGATCGTCGTCGGGGCGCCGCTGCGGCACGGCAACCGGCTGCTCAACGCCGCGGTCGTGATCCACGGCGGCGAGGTGCTCGGTGTCGCCCCCAAGTCCTACCTGCCGACCTACCGCGAGTTCTACGAGCGTCGGCACTTCGCCCCCGGGGACGACCAGCAGGACGCCACGATCACCGTCAACGGCTCCGAGGTGCCCTGCGGGCCCGACCTGCTGTTCCGAGCGGGCGACGTGCCCGGACTGGTGCTCCACGCCGAGATCTGCGAGGACATGTGGGTGCCGGTGCCGCCGAGCGC
>JBDTXF010000605.1:0-2100 GCA_040006355.1 Nocardioidaceae bacterium
CTGCAGAACGACAGCTTGGGATTCTGACAGGCTTTTGGCCACCAACAGCGTTCTCAGAGAAACCGAAGGAACGAGAAGGGACTGCAGTCTCAACCACCATCGATTCAACACGTGCCCCTGCACGGCGTTGACGTCTGGTCCACTACCGGAGAAAGCTGCCATCAGTTCACCTCTCGGCGGACGCTCATCCACGACCAAACATGCGGCCCCGCAGACTGTACCCAGCGCTCGGAGATCGCGTCGAGGGCTTCTCCCTTGCCGGGACAGCGCACTAGCTCGGTTCCGAGCCGGGTACCTCACCAGGCCGGTGGGCGGACCGCGGCGCCGGGGTCAGCCACGCGCGTCTTTGCACCGCGTGCGGGCGCATGGTCGTGCGGGCGTTGCCTCCCACCCTGAAGACCCGGTTCAGATCATCCGTAGCAATGTCGGAAGCACGTCACCGGCTTGCTTGAGCGCAGCCATGAAGGCACCCAGGTCTGACTCTGAGCGAGTGGGTCTGCTCGACGGATGGGTGACACATTGACCTGTCCCATTCCGTCACATCTGTGCGCCCAGAAGGGGCTACTCCCGCGAGCGACCGGATGTCTGCCGTTGCGCGAGCGCGCCTTCGCACACTGCGACGTACACGAGAAGGCGGATGCCTTCCACCTGACTGACGGTCGGCCATTGAGGTGGATCCTTCTCGCGATGAGGATCGATCTCATTCGACACCGAAACTCGAGGAGTCCTGATGGCGCACATCTTTCTGAAGCAAAAGGTCACCGATTTCGACAAGTGGCGGCCCTACTTGGACGACTTCGCTGCGGCGCGTGCAGCAATCGGGATTAAGGACGTCGCCGTACTTCGTGATGCGGAGGACACCAACACCGTCTGGCTCGTCCATGAAGCAGACCCCGCCCTGCTCGGGCCGACGATGGCTGATCCCGACTTCGCGAAGTCCATGGCGGACTCGGGGGTGCTCGGGACTCCTGAGGCGTTCGCCTGAGGGCCGTTGCTGTGACGTGACTGACCCGAGCGCCGCGCGGTAGAACTCGGCCGCCGTACCGGCGTTCTCATCCGAACCCCTCGAGGTTGAGCAGCCTGGGCGCCGCGGACCCCACCCGTTGCTGGCGGTCTTTCCTGGAACTGTCGATCCTGTCCTAGCCTCCCGGCGGTCGTCGCCGCGCCCTTCCACCGCCAGCGCATGCAGAGTGCGGTGCCCACGAGCATCGTCCTTCTTGGCCTGCATTCGGTCGAGTTATCTGGGGCGTCAGAGTGGGAGATTCGCGAGCACTTTGCGGTCGCCAGCCGCAAGGGTGCCGCCTACGAGGGCTGCTCGCTCGCGCATCGAGGTGATCCCCGTTCCGGGCTCCCACAGTCCGGTGGTCCTCCCGTCGTCGACCACCTCGATGGTGAGCGAGTCCGGATTGGCGCTGAGCGTGAGTTCGGCCGAGGTCGCGCTGGCGTGCCGTACGACGTTCGTGAGCGCTTCCACGCAGATCCGGTACGCCGCCACCTCGACCGCAGCCCCCACGCTGGGCAGCCCGCTGGCTGACACGAGCACCGGGACCGGAAGGCTGGCGGCGTACTGGCGAACGGCTGCCACCAGCCCGAGCTCGTCCAGCGCTGGCGGTCGGAGTCCATCGACGAGTCGCCGGATCTCCGCAATGGCCGCTTCGGTAGAGGCACGGAGTGCAGCGAGCTGGTGGTCGGCGGCGGTGGGGTCGGTGGCCATGAGATTGTGTGCGGCGTCTGCCGCGTAGGCGACTCCCGTGAGGGTTGGGCCGAGCCCGTCGTGCAGGTCGCGGCGCAGACGTCGTCGCTCGTCCTCGATGGCAGTGATCGACGACTCGCGAGAAGCGCGCAGGCGGAGCGTCTGCGCCATCAAGGGCGCTACGACCCGCAGCACCTGCTCGTCGGTGGCACTGAGTCGTAGGTCGCCCGCGCGCAGCCCGACCACCAGCTCCCCGATCCTGTCGGCGCCGAGCCGGAGCGGGAGGCTGCGGGTGTGCGTGACCGGTGTTCCGGCGCTCGCGAGTGTCTCGTCGGCGAACCGGAGCGCGGCGTACGGGAGCACCAAGGCCTCGCGTACCGCGTCCAGAGCCAGCCCGGGATCATCTC
>JBDTXF010000606.1:0-2098 GCA_040006355.1 Nocardioidaceae bacterium
GCACCCACATCGTCGCGTGGTCGCGGTGGTAGTCGACCTCCTTGACCGCCTTCGCTGCGATCGCGGCGACCGTCTGGTCGGTCGAGGTCTGCAGGTGGGAGTAGAGCTCGCACTGGTAGGTCGAGAGCACCAGCAGCCGGGCCGTCGCGACCCCGAAGTCGTCGCCCCAGGGACGCTCGAGGAGATGCACGTTGCGGAACTCGTCGGGGTCGCGGAGGTAGGCGAGGTCGTCCTCGGTGCGGGCCGGGTCGTCGAGCGACCCGGCATAGGACAGGAGCGAGCGTGCCAGACCGAGCAGGTCGAGCGCGATGTTGCCGAGCGCGACGTCCTCCTCGATCTGCGGGGAGTGCGCGCTCCACTCCCCCATCCGCTGCGCGGCGACCAGCGCGTCGTCGGCCAGGGACAAGACGTAGTCCTGGGTCGCGCTCACAGGTGCTCGACGCCGTCGGGGATGTCGTAGAACGTCGGGTGCCGATAGACCTTGTCGCCGGCCGGATCGAAGAACGAGTCCTTCTCCTCCGGGCTGGTGGCGGTGATGTCGGCAGCGGCCACCACCCACAGCGACACCCCCTCCTGGCGGCGGGTGTAGAGGTCGCGGGCGTTGCGCAGCGCCATCTCGGCGTCCGGGGCGTGCAGCGACCCCACGTGCGTGTGCGACAGCCCCCGGCGCGAGCGGACGAAGACCTCGAACAGCGGCCACTCCCGTCGGTCGCTCATGCGGCACCCGGCGTACGCCGCGCGGCAGCCTTCTGCGCGTAGGCCGCGGCGGCCTCCCGGGCCCACGCACCGTCCTGGTGCGCACCGCGCCGGTTGGCCATCCGCTCGGTGTTGCAGGGGCCGTTGCCCTTGATCACCTCGTGCAGCTCGCTGAAGTCGATCGGGCCGAAGTCGTAGTGGTCGCGCTCGGCGTTCCAGGCGAGATCGGGGTCGGGCAGGGTCAGCCCGAGCGCCTCGGCCTGCGGGACGGTCATGTCCACGAACCGCTGGCGCAGGTCGTCGTTGGCGAACCGCTTCACCCCCCAAGCCATCGACCTCGCGGTGTGTCCGCCGCTGGCCGCCTCACCGGTGTCGTGCGGCCCGAACATCATCAGGCTCGGCCACCACCAGCGGTCCACGGCGTCCTGGGCCATGGCCTGC
The DNA here is from genome assembly GCA_040006355.1 of Nocardioidaceae bacterium. GTDB lineage: Bacteria > Actinomycetota > Actinomycetes > Propionibacteriales > Nocardioidaceae > Nocardioides_B. The sequence goes on from JBDTXF010000606.1 coordinate 1,138, forward strand.
TGCTCGGGGGTGCCGTGCGAGAGCGTGTGCAGCGCCTCGAAGCCCTGCCGCTGGTGGAAGGACTCCTCCTTGCAGACCCGGATCATCGCGCGGGCGTAGGGGCCGTAGGAGCAGCGGCACAGCGGGACCTGGTTGACGATCGCGGCGCCGTCCACCAGCCAGCCGATGGTGCCGATGTCGGCCCAGGTCAGGGTCGGGTAGTTGAAGATCGAGGAGTACTTCTGGCGACCCTCGTGGAGCATGTCGAGCAGGTCGGCACGGTCCACACCGAGGGTCTCCGCGGCGGCGTAGAGATAGAGCCCGTGACCCGCCTCGTCCTGCACCTTGGCCATCAGGATCGCCTTGCGGCGCAGGCTCGGCGCCCGGCTGATCCACTCGCCCTCGGGCTGCATGCCGATGATCTCGGAGTGCGCGTGCTGGGCGATCTGCCGGACCAGCGAACGACGGTAGTCCTCGGGCATCGCGTCGCGCGGCTCGATCCGACCGTCCTCGCCGACGATCCGCCAGAAGTCCTCGAGATAGGGCTCCGGTGCCTCGGTGGAGGGGTCCGCGTCGGGCTGGGTCACGTCGTTGCCGTACATCGTCCCACCCTAGCAGCGAGGTGTGACACCTGACCAACAGTCATGCAGGGCACCTGTCACAACCGCGCGGCTGCGAGGATGGCCGCGTGACGAGCCACCAGCAAGCAGGCAGCGGCCCCACCGCCGACGTCTCGGTCCGCGTCGGATGGGCCGACGACGCCCCCGCCATCGCGGCGGTCCAGGTCCGCGCCTGGGCCACGCAGTACGCCGGGCTGCTGCCCGTCGAGGTGCTCGAGGGTCTCGACGCCGCGGAGTTCACGGCCGCCTGGGCGTCCTCGCTGAACACCCCCCAGGACGCCCGCAACCGGGTGCTCGTCGCGCTGGAGCGCGCCAGCGTCCGCGGGTTCGCGGTCACCGGTCCCTGTGGCGACCCCGACGTC
>JBDTXF010000607.1:0-2091 GCA_040006355.1 Nocardioidaceae bacterium
GCAGCTCCGGGGTGAGCTCGAGGTCCAGGGCGACGGTCTCGCCCTGCTCGTTGACGACCGACCAGCCCTCGCGCGGCCGCTCGGAGATGATCACCTCGTCGGTGAGCACCTCGACCTGCTCGCCGTCGACGAGCAGCATCGCGCGACCCTCGGAGCCCAGGGCCGCCGCCAGGGCACCGGCCTCGGCGGCCGCGACGGCAGCAGCCACCCGAGGAGTCTGCTTGCCGAACCGCCGGCCCAGGGCGCGGAAGTTCCCCTTGGCCGAGAAGTCCACCAGGTCGGCGCCCGCCGCCGACAGCGGCTCGACGCTGCCGACGTTGAGCTCCTCGGCGATCTCGCGGCGCAGCTCCTCGCTGAGCCGGCCATGGGCGGACGTCGCGACCAGGAGCCGGCTCAGCGGCTGGCGCGTGCGCACCTGCGCGTCCGCGCGAGCGGCCCGGCCGAGCTCGACCAGCCGGCGGGCCAGGGAGACGGCCACCGAGAGGTCGGCGTCCTCCGCCGCCTGGTCCGGCTGCGGCCAGGCCGCGAGATGCACCGACTCGGGCGCCGAGCCGTCGACCGGGCGTACGACGTCCTGCCACACCTGCTCGGTGATGAAGGGCACCACCGGCGCCATCAGCCGGGTCAGGGTGTCCAGCGTGTGGTGCAGCGTGGCGAGCGCCGCGGGGTCACCGTCCCAGAAGCGGCGACGGGACCGGCGGACGTACCAGTTGGACAGGTCGTCGACGAAGTCCGCGAGCAGCGAGCCGGCCCGCTGGGTGTCGAAGCGGTCCATCGCCTCGGTGACCAGCCGGACCAGGCGGGCAGTCTCCGAGTGCAGCCAGCGGTCGAGCACCGGGCGGTCCTCGACCGCCGGGGCGGGCACCGAGGGGTCCCATCCGGCCGTGCGGGCATAGAGGACGTGGAACGCCACGGTGTTCCAGTAGGTCAGCAGCACCTTGCGGACGGTCTCCTGGATGCTGGCGTGACCGACCCGGCGGGCGGCCCACGGTGAGCCCGAGGCCGCCATGAACCAGCGCACCGCGTCCGCGCCGTGCTGCTCCATCAACGGCATCGGCTCGAGGATGTTGCCCAGGTGCTTGGACATCTTGCGGCCGTCCTCGGCCAGGATGTGACCCAGGCACAAGACGTTGCGGTAGGACGACTCGTCGAACACCAGGGTGCCGATCGCCATCAGCGTGTAGAACCAGCCGCGGGTCTGGTCGATCGCCTCACAGATGAAGTCCGCGGGATAGGCACGCTCGAGCCGCTCCGCCGATCCGGGCAGGTGCGGGAAGCCCCACTGCGCGAACGGCATCGAGCCGCTGTCGAACCAGGCGTCGATCACCTCCGGCACCCTTCGGGACTCCTCGCCGCAGTCGGGGCAGTCCAGCGTCACCGCGTCGACGTACGGCCGGTGCGGGTCGAGCCCTGACTGGTCGGTGCCGCTCAGTGCCGAGAGCTCGGCGAGCGAGCCGACACAGGTCTGGTGACCCTCGGCGCAGCGCCAGATCGGCAGCGGGGTGCCCCAGTAGCGGGTGCGGGACAGCGCCCAGTCGATGTTGTGGTGCAGCCAGTCGCCGTAGCGGCCCCACTTGATGGTGTCGGGGAACCAGTTGGTCTTCTCGTTCTCCCTCAGCAGCGCGTCCTTGACCTGGGTGGTCCGGACGTACCAGGACGGCTGGGCGTAGTACATCAACGGCGTGTGACAGCGCCAGCAGTGCGGGTAGCTGTGCTCGTAGGGCACGTGCCGGAAGAGCAGCCCACGCCGGTCGAGGTCCGCGACCAGGTCGGCGTCCGCGTGCTTGAAGAACTGGCCACCCACCAGGGGGAGGTCGTCGGTGAAGCGACCGTCGGGACCGACCGGCACCACGACCGGCAGTCCGTAGGCCCGGCAGACCACCATGTCGTCCTCGCCGAACGCAGGGGACTGGTGCACCAGGCCGGTGCCGTCCTCGGTGGTCACGTAGTCGGCGAGCACCACGAAGTGGGCGTGCCCGGGGAACTCCGCGATGTCGGGGAACTCGACCAGGTCGAACGGCCGCTGGTAGGTCCACCTCTCCATCGCCGCGCCCTCGACCCGGTCCTGGACCGTCCAGCCCTCGCCGAGCA
>JBDTXF010000608.1:0-2081 GCA_040006355.1 Nocardioidaceae bacterium
GGGAGCTCGCCGGTGACGGCGGCCACGAGGTGCACGACGTTCCAGGTGTAGGAGTCGTAGTGGTCGACCACCAGAACCCGGGGTCGGGTCATGAGAGCAGGTCGAGAACCAGGTCGTGGATGAGGTCGTAGCCGTGCTCGGTGAGGATCGACTCGGCGTGGAACTGGATGCCGCGGTAGTGCGGCCCCTTCACCAGATGGATGTCGCGGGACTCCGGGTCGGCGAAGACCGCGACGCCGGCGGGCAGCCCGTCGGGCTCTGCCGGTGCGCGACCCACGAAGGTGTTGTAGAAGCCGACGTTCTCCTCGCGCCCGTCGAGGTCGACCCGCGACTGGGTGCCCTGGAAGACGATGTCCTTGTAGGCCAGGTCGATGCCGAGCCGGTCGCAGAGCACCTGGTGGCCCAGGCACACCGACAGGAACGGCTGCTCCCTCTCGAGCAGCTCCTCGATCGCCGCCCGGAAGACCGCGATCTTCGGGTGGTCGCCGTCGCGCGGGTCCCCCGGTCCCGGACCCACGATCACCAGGTCGTAGCCGTCGATCGCCTCAGGGGTGAAGTCCTCGTGACGCACGACGGACGAGGTCATGCCCATCACCGCCAGGACGTGGCGGAGCATGTTGACGAAGTCGTCCTCGCCGTCGAGGATCACCGCGGTCCTGCCCTTGAGCTCGGCCGCCGGGGGCGAGCTGCCCTGGTCGGTCAGCCAGAACCTGCTCAGCCGCTGGTTGCGCGAGCCGAGCGCGATCACGACGTCCTCGTCGCGGATCAGCTCCTCGAGGCCCTCGGCGGCCGCGGCCGCCTGCTCGACGAGCCCGAAGGCGGCCAGGATCCCACCGGCCTTGGCGTGGGTCTCGGCGATCTCGTGGGCCGGCTCGGAGTCCCGGACCAGCGTCGCGCCGGCGGTGACCCTGAGTCGGCCCTCGAGGTCGACGTCGGCGGTGCGGATGACGATCGGTGAGTCCGCCGTCGCGCGACCCTCGGCGTCGCGGCCGAGCAGGGCCAGGGCGGCGCCGTAGTACCCGCGGCCCTCCGACTCGTACTTCTTGATCAGCCGGCAGGCGTTCTGGACCGGTGAGCCGGTGACCGTCGCGGCGTACATCGTGTCGCGCAGCACCTCGCGGACGTCTCGCTCGGTGCGGCCGGCGAGGAGGTACTCGGTGTGCACGAGGTGGGTCATCGGCTTGAGGAACGGGCCGAGCACCTGGCCGCCCTCCCCGCAGACGTCGCACATCATCTTGAGCTCCTCGTCGACGACCATGAAGAGCTCGTAGATCTCCTTCTCGTCGGCCAGGAACTCCAGCAGGCCCGCCTTGCGCTGCACGGGGTCGGTGAGCCCCTTGAGCCGGAAGGTGCCGCTGATCGGGTTCATCCGCACGTCGCCGCCGTGCACGGACACGTGCCGCTCGGGGCTGGCGCCGATCAGGAACCGGTCGCCGGTGAAGAAGCAGTAGGTCCAGTAGGCGCCGCGCTCGCGCTCCAGCAGCCGGCGAAGGACGGTCAGCGCCTTGGCCGCGCTCCACTCGTCGACCTGGGCCCTGTAGTGCCGGCCGACGACGAGGTTCGCGCCCTCGCCGTTGCCGATCTCCTGGTCGATGATCGCCTCGACCACGACGGCGTACTCCTCATCCGTGGTGTCGAAGCCTCCCCGGTCGGCGAACTCGATGACCTCGTCCGGCAGCGCCGCGACCAGCTCGTCGAGGGCGATCTCCGCCTCGAGGTCGACGTCCACCACCACCAGCGGGGTGCCGTCGTCGTACGCCTCGAAGCCGCGCTCGGTGACCTGCCGGAACGGGATCGCCAGCAGCCGGTCGAACCGCCGGCCGTCCGTCGGGACCCCGTCGCTCAGCGGTACGTCGAGGACGCGCTCCACCTCGCTGCGGCTGCCGCCGACCAGCGTCACGGTGGCTGAGTCGCGGAGCCGGATCGCCGCCCACGCCTGGTGGCCCAGCATCGCGTCGAGAGCGTCCGCGGCCGTGGGTGCGGCGCCGGTCAGGGCGCCGGATGCGGCGGTCGGTCGGCGGGGGTCCATAGCCCGCGACTCTACCGACCCCCACCGACCCGGCTCGTCTGCACGTCTCAAC
>JBDTXF010000609.1:0-2077 GCA_040006355.1 Nocardioidaceae bacterium
CGGGCCGCCGCCGCGGACCAGCCGGTGCAGGCCGCCGAGTCGAGGTCACTGGATCAGTGGGGTCCCGGGTCCCGGGTCCCGTCGCCGGGGAGGGTCGCCACCGGCTCCTGGTGGCCGGCGAACCCGTCGGTCTGCTCGGCGTACGCCGTGAGGTTGTCCGGTGCATACCACTCCCGGTCCTGTGCCATGTCGTAGCCGGGAGCCTGCTGGGTGGTCGCGCGGTCCGAGGCGTCCTCGAGGAAGTGCCTCGCGGTGGAGCCGGCCAGGCGCAACCCGAGGGCGTGGACCCGCCCGAGCACGCGGTCGTGGCCGGCGAAGACCTGCTCCTGGGGAGGACGGACGCGCATCCGGATCCGGGAGGTCACGTTGAGCACCTGGTAGACCCGGGTCAGCGAGTCGTGGCGGATCGCGGACGAGCCGCACCCGAGGTACTGCGCGAGGAGGGCGTCGTCGAAGACGAGACCGCACGCCTTCGCCTCCGTGGTCATCCAGGTCAGCGTGGTGTCGGACAGGCCGGTCTCGGCGTACCCGCCGCCGACGTCGGAGTGCGCGCCCTCGAACCACACCTGCTTGACGCGGTCGGCCGGGCCCGCGGTGGCGGCGGGTCCCTGACCGGCCGGGGGCGTCTCCCACAGGCTGGGCTCGAACTTGATCCGGTGCTCGTCGACGGCGAGAGCCTGCCGGGCGCACTGCACGGCCGTGCCCAGCCGGACGTCGTGGAACTGGTGCTGACGACGGAACGCACCAGGCACCCCGAGCGCACCGACGGTGTCGAAGACGCCGAGGAACCGGACCCGGGTGTCCGGGTGCCCGTTCACCGTCCGGAAGCGCTCGTCGCTCGCCCCGTGGTAGGACGTCCGGTCCGGCCGCCGCCGCCGGTAGCGGTCGACGGCCTCCGGGAGGTGGTCGGAGATCAGGGACTGGCGGGTGAGCAGCCCGACGCGGCCGATCATGCCCACCAGGCTGCGGGCGGTGTAGGCGCCACGCGAGAACCCGAAGACGAAGATCTCGTCGCCAACGTCGTAGTTGAGCGCGAGCCAGCGGTAGCCCGACCGGATGTTGTCGAACAGCCCGAAGCCGAAGGCGCCGCCGAGCAGCCGGTCGGCGGCATAGCCACTGGTGCCGACCCCGCTGAGGTAGATCACCTGCTGCTGCACGCCGTCCGGCGTCGTCTCGGTGGAGATGGTGCGGGCGATCTTCTCCACGTTGGTGATGTGGGCGCTGTCCGGACGGTTCCAGGTCCCGTCGCAGCAGACCACCAGTCGCTTCGTCATCCCTCGATGCAACCACTCCGGACGGCCTGTGTCACCGGCCCATCCGGCCTATCCGGAGCGTCCGACCGAGGGGTCTCAGAGGCCGAGGGAGCGACCGATGATCTCCTTCTGGATCTCCGTGGTGCCGCCGTAGATCGTCTGGACGCGGCTGTCGAGGAACGCCTTCGCGATCGGGTACTCGCGCATGTAGCCGTAGCCGCCGAAGATCTGGACGCCCTGGTCGACGATCTTCTTCTGCAGCTCGGTGGTCCACCACTTGGCCATCGACGCGCCCGCGGCGTCGAGTCGCCCCTCGTTGTGCAGCCGCACGCAGTCGTCGACGAAGACCCGGGCGACGTGTGCCTCGGTGGCCATCTCGGCGATCGTGAAGCGGGTGTTCTGGAATTTCCCGATCGGCCGCCCGAAGGCCTCGCGCTCCTTGGCGTAGGCCAGGCACATCTCCAGGACCGCCTCGCACGCGGCCGCGGCCGTGATCGCGATGGACAGGCGCTCCTGGGGGAGGTTCCGCATCAGCGAGACGAAGCCGGTGCCCTCCTCACCGAGGAGGTTCTGCTTGGGCACCACGACGTTGTCGAAGAACAGCTCCGAGGTGTCCTGGGCGGCCATCCCGACCTTGGCGAGGTTGCGGCCGCGGTCGAAGCCCGCCATGTCCCGCTCCACGACCAGCAGGCTGATGCCGTGGTGTCCGAGCCCGCCCACGACCATCGTGTCGGTGCGCGCGACCACGACCACGAGGTCGGCCATCGCACCGTTGCTGATGAAGGTCTTGCTGCCGTTGAGCACGTAGTGGTCGCCCTTGTCGA
>JBDTXF010000610.1:0-2076 GCA_040006355.1 Nocardioidaceae bacterium
AGTTTCTCAAGGAGTTCGACGAGGATTTCGGCACAGCCTCGAAGGCCACCGTCCACCAGGGCAACGTCGCCCACCCCGAGGACTGCAGCAGGGTCGTCAAAGAGGTGCTCGACCAGCACGGCCGGCTCGACATCCTGGTGAACAACGCAGGAATCACCAGTGACAAGATGGCCATGAAGATGTCCATCGAGGACTGGGACAGAGTGCTCGCCGTGAACTTGTCTGGCTCCTTCTACATGGCGCAACCAGCACTCAAGCACATGGTCGAACGCGGAACCGGCCGCATCATCTTCGTCTCCTCGGTGATCGGCGAGACCGGGAACATCGGCCAGGCCAACTACGCCGCATCCAAGGCCGGCATGCTCGGACTGACCAAGACCCTGGCCAAGGAGGCGGCGTTCATCCTCCAGAAGGAGGGCACTCGCGACGACAACGGCGTCGGCATCACCGTCAACACGGTGACACCCGGCTTCGTGGCGACCGAGATGCTGGAGAACGTCCCGGAGAAGGTGCTGGACAAGATCAGGTCCCAGATCCCGATCGGGCGCCTGTGCCGTCCCGAGGAGATCGCCCGCGTGGTCCACTTCCTCGCGGCGGACCAGTCCGCCTACATCACCGGACAGGTGTGGGGCGTCAACGGTGGCCTCGACATGTGACGACGTACGTCTTGCCAGCACACCCATCCATCAGCAGCACAACCGCAGGGACCCGTTCCCCGTCGCCGAGGAGACCGAACGATGACGCCAGCAAGCAGCCCTCGCCCTCCCGGCCTTGCCGTCCTTGATCGACTGGGAGTGGTGGAGGACCCCTTGGTCGGCGCCGATCCGGTGTCGTTCCTCCGCTCGCTCGCCGCAGTGGCCCCGGCCCTGGTCAGGAACCCGACCGGGGTGGTGGCCGCGAACGCTCGGATGGTGACCGGACTGGCGGCTGCCGTCCGGGCCGCGGCCGGACGTGCAGTCGGCCTGGAGACCGCCGGCCCGGTGTCCCCGGTGAAGGGCGACAAGCGGTTCAACGACCTGGCGTACGCCGAGAACCCGGCCTACTTCCTCCTCGCCCAGCAGTATCTCCTGACCCGCCGGCTCGTCGACGGGCTGCTGGACGCGGCAGGACTGGAGGCTGACAAGGACGCCAAGGCGCGGTTCGCCGCTGCGTTCATGCTCGATGCGATGGCCCCCACCAACACCCTTCCGGGCAACCCAGCGGCGTTGCGCCAGGCCTTCGACACCGGAGGCAAGAGCCTGCTCCGGGGTGCGAAGAACATGCTGGGCGACATCCGCCACAACGGCGGTTGGCCCTCCCAGGTCGACTCCACCGGCTTCGAGGTCGGGGTCAACATGGCCGCCACCCCGGGTTCGGTGGTCTATCGCAGCGACCTGATCGAGCTGATCCAGTACGAGCCGCAGGTGAAGAGGGTCCACAAGGTTCCGCTGCTCTTCTGCCCACCGTGGATCAACAAGTACTACATCATGGATCTCGCGCCCGGGAAGAGCCTCATCGAGTGGGCGGTGCGGCACGGGCACACGTGCTTCGCCATCAGCTACCGCAATCCCGACAGCTCGATGCGTGACCTGGGCTTCGAGGACTACCTGCAGCAGGGTCCGCTGGACGCGGTGCGTGTCGTGCGTGAGATCACCGGAGCTCCGGAGGTCAACACCGTCTCTGTCTGCCTCGGTGGCACGTTGACGGCGATCGCCCTGGCCCACAACGCGGCGATCGGGGATGCATCCATCAAGTCGGCGACCTTCCTGAACACCCACACCGACTTCACCACCAAGGGGTCGCTCGGAGTCTTCACCGACGAGGCGACGATCGCGGGTCTGGAGAAGAAGATGGCCAAGCGCGGCTATCTCGACTCAGAGCAGATGGCGCACACGTTCGATGCGCTGCGGGCCAACGACCTGGTGTTCTCCTACGTCGTCAACAACTGGCTCCTGGGCAAGCGGCCACCTGCGTTCGACCTCCTGGTCTGGAACAAGGACAGCACCAGGATGCCGGCCAAGATGCACTCGCAGTACCTGCGTTCGTGCTACCTGAACAACGAGTTCGCCCGCGGGGAGTTCACGGTCGACGGGCAGA
>JBDTXF010000611.1:0-2065 GCA_040006355.1 Nocardioidaceae bacterium
GGAAGTCTCTGGGTGAACGAGAGCAGGCGCCGAGTCGTTCGGCGGCGTATCCTCGAATCGTGAGCACGATGTCACTGCCGCGCCGCGCTTCCCATGCGGTTGCTGAGAGTCCTGTCTCCGAACGGGTGGCCGAGGCGCAGAAGTTGGTCTACGCCCCGGTGCTCGAATGGGCGCGACGCAGCCCGCTGCACAGCGACGTGCTCGGGCACTCCCTGCATCCCGTTCTCACCGACCTCACGCTGGGTTGCTGGACCAGCGCGACCCTGCTCGACGTCGTCGGTGGGCCCGCATCTCGTCGCGCGGCCACCCTTTTGACGAGCGCGGGGGTCGCCGTAGCGGTTCCGACCGCCGTGGCGGGCGCCGCCGACTGGGCGGAGATGACCGGCGCCGACCGCCGGGTCGGGGCTGTGCACGCCTTGGGTACCGACATCGCGACCTTCCTTTTCATGGCCTCGCTGGTGGCCAGGTGGCGGGGCCGGTATGCCTCCGCGACCCGTCTGGGCCTAGGGGCGAACCTGGTCATGATGGGCGCCGGATTCCTAGGCGGTCACCTGGCGCTCAACCGGGGCACCGCACGCCGGGACCGGTAGTCACCGCCGCTATCTCGGATCACTCCTACGTCCTCCTGCGGTCCCAGCGTTCGACGACATCCTCACTCGTCAGTCTGGACGACCGGCCCGCTTGGCTCTTCCCGAGCAATGCCGCTGGAACCCGTTGACTCGACGCAGGGCGCTCGGGCGTAGAGACCGGCTCTACGGGCTGAGCGTCAGAGCAGGCACGGAACGGGTGCTTCCCAACATCGGTGCGTGCCAGCCAAACCATCTGAGGTGGGCTGAGAGGGGACGCTCTAACGCGAACTGGGCGTTCCGAGACCTCACAGTCTTTCCACCGCCAAAGATCGCGGCTCCAGACCCATTTGCCTGATTGGAAGACGAACGGCTATCGGCGGAGCCTCTCTTCATCGCCGACATCGTCGCAACCACAACGCAGAGGACGACCAGCACCACCCGAACCCACGTCTCTTGGAGGGTCCCGCGAGTGCCGAATGTGAAAGCGTCACGCACGAGGGTCGGGGCGGTGGTGAGGACGCTTACGGAGAGGTTCCGCTTCAACGTCTGAACCGGCGCGTTTGTGCAGGTCAGAGGGGGTGTAGGCCCCTTCAGTCCGCAAGAATCTCAGTCGGGTGTGCTCGATGGAGTAGTTCCGAAGCATGCCGACCGAGGTTCCGAGCCGCCGTCAGGCAGGCCAGCGGGGCGCCCCCATTGCGGATTGACGAGGCTAGGTCGGGCGCGGATGGTGGCGGATCCGCGTTCTGATGTGGAGCTACTCGAACGGGATGATGTCGTGAGGGGTCCGCTCGTTCTCGGGGCGCGGGCCGAACCAGCGGCGTTCGGTCTCGTTGATCGTGGTGTCGTTGATGCTCGCCTCGCGGCGGCGCATGAGGCCGTTGTCGTCGAACTCCCACAGTTCGTTGCCGTAGCTGCGGTGCCACTGGTTGTCGTGGTCGCGCCATTCGTACTGAAATCGAACGGCCATCCGGTTCTCGCGGAAACCCCAGAGGCTCTTGCGGAGGGCGTAGTCGAGCTCCTTCTCCCACTTGGCGGTGAGGAACCCGATGATCTCGGCACGGCCGGTCACAAAAGTGTCGCGGTTTCGCCAGACGGAGTCCTCGGTGTAGCCGAGTGCGACCCGGTGGGGGTCGCGGGTGTTCCAGGCGTCTTCGGCGGCTTGGACCTTCGTGAACGCGGTCGGCTGGTCGAACGGCGGCGGCGGCGGGCGGCGTTCAGTCACAGGGGTGCCTTTCGGTGGGTGTTCCGTCGGAGATGGGCGGGTTGCGGGGATAGCTGGTGATGAGTTCGGAGTCCGCAGGTAGCGGGGTCCGGCGGCGTCGGCCTGTGGTGAAGACGATGCGGCGACCCGTGTTGCCGTCGTCGCCGGGAGAACCGGCCGGGACGGTCAAGAGTTCCGCGGTGCCGTTGAGGTGCAGCGCGCTGTGGTTGGTGAAGTCGGGAAACAGCAGTGCTGCTTCGGGGTCGATGTGGAGGTTGCCGAGGCTGTTGAACAT
>JBDTXF010000612.1:0-2056 GCA_040006355.1 Nocardioidaceae bacterium
CTTCTCAGCCGCGCGCGTTGATCGGGGTGACGACCGGCCAGTCGTTGTCGACCTGGGTCAGGACGTTGAAGTAGTTCGTCAGGACGTTGAGGGCGATGTGGCCGACGACCTCGCCGATCTCGGGATCAGTGACACCCCCAGCGCGCGCCTGGGCCAGGGTGTCGTCGGAGACCGCGCCGCCGGATGCGAGGATCGCGTTGGACAGCTCGAGCAGGGCCTGGACGTGTGCGTCGTTCGACTTCGCGAACCTGGCGCTCTCGAGCTCCTGCTCATCGACCTTGGCGATGTGAGCTCCGATGTAGGTGTGCGCCGAGAGGCAGTACTCGCATCCATTGGTCTCTGCTGTGGCGAGCGCGAGGCGTTCGCGCACAGCGGCCGGCAGGACCCCGGAGGACAGGGCACCGGACAGCACCAGGTAGCTCTTCAGGAGGGCTGGGCTGTTGGCCATCATCTTGGTCATGTTCGGGGTGACTCCGAGGGACTGCTGAACCTGGGCGAGGAGGTCGCCGGCATCTCCGGTCGCGGTTGCCGGGTCGATCTGCGTGAAGCGGGGCATGGTGCTTCCTTCCCTTGCTAATGGGCAAGTGACTTACTTGCCGTTAGATATGGTGGGCCGAGCGACCGGTCATGTCAAATGGTTGGCGGCACTTCTATCCGTTAGACTTCAGGACATGAGCTCACCGAAGACAGATGCGCCGCTCCTAGGCGAGCCACTGCCGGTTGAGCTGATGAACACCATCTGGGCCGACCGTGACGGCGTGCACGACGCACTGGGTTCGCCAGCCGCGACCAGGGCGTGGCTGCGCTCGGTGACCGATCGCGAGGATGTGTCCGGTGCAGACGTGACTGCTTGGCTCGGCTCGGTGAGCGAGGACGACCTGGCGGCCGTTCACCGGGACCTGCGCGCGCTACGGGACGCAGCCCGACGCCTCGCCGCGCGCCGGACCGACGACACCAGGGAGTCTGCTCTCATGGATGTCGAGGTCGCCACGGCCATCACCTCCGTCAACGCGTTTGCCGCATCCGCGCCCGCATGGCCAGTTCTCGACTGGCCGGACGAAGGGAGACCGCATGTGAGTCGTGGCTCAGAATCAGCTCCGGCGCCGGTTTTCGTCGCTGACATGGCCCGAGCCACCGTCGCCCTCCTGGGAGGCGACACCGGACACAGTCTGCGAGCCTGCCAAGCGCCCGGATGCGTCCTCTACTTCATCAAGCAGCATCCACGCAGACAGTGGTGCTCGGCAGGATGCGGCAACCGTGCGCGCCAGGCGCGGCACTACCGCCGCCACCACCATCAGCACTAGTCAGTCGCTACCTGCCAGTGGGCCGGAGCCTTTGGTGTGTCCTGGTTTCGACGCGTCGGGCTGTCGGTGGTGAGCCTGGTGGAGCTGGTGACAGTCTCAACCTACGCGGCTAGCTCGACCGGGCCATGGTCGTCCTCGTTGACGAGCCGGACTCCGAGGGGCCGTGCTGAGCTCGGTCATGCGTGTCACCTGACTGGTTCCAGAACGACTCGCAGCGGCGTCGGTGCCCGCGCCGTCGGTGGGTTGGAGGACACTCGGAAAGGTCTCCGTCAGCCTCGAAAAGTACGTCGAAGAAGTTTCAGGGGTCGGGCTCTCGGGTGGACCAACGAGGAAACGACCGAAGGACGAGGGCGATAGGCCAGCACGTTCAGTGGCCATGAACGGCAAGCGTCTCCAGCGACGCGAAGGTCAAGAGGCTCATCACAGATGAGGGTGTAGGTCCGGGCGTCGCGTCTCCGCCCGACCTATGCCGCCGTGGGTGGTGTCGGCGCTGGAACGATGTGTGCATCGTGCCCAAGCCATCCCCAAGGAGTTCCATGAGGACGTAATCCAGGCCTACCGCAACTCGGACACCTCGATAGCCCGGGTCCCAGGAGGCCCGCGCTCGCGGCGACAGACTCGCCAACGACAACAGTCTGCGATCGACGACCGGGAGAACAAGAGGTAGACATGAGCGACACTTCGGTCCCCAGGGACACGCTGCGGGTCACGACGTGCGACACCGACGAGACGCTCGCAGCGGCCAGCGGCCT
>JBDTXF010000613.1:0-2055 GCA_040006355.1 Nocardioidaceae bacterium
GGCGCCAGGTGTCCACGTTCTTGAGGATCGGCTCCTCGTCGAGGTAGTAGCGCACGAGGTCGGGCAGGTAGGTGTAGATCAGCTTGTCGTCCGCGACACCGTTCCCGACCGCGTTGGCGATGGTGACGTTGCCGGCGCGGGCGGCGTTGAGCAGCCCGGAGCAGCCGAGGAGCGAGTTGCTCCGGAAGTGCACCGGGTCGATGAACTCGTCGTCGACGCGTCGGTAGATCACGTGCACCGGCTCCAGGCCCTGCGTCGTACGCATCATGACGCGGCCGCGGCGACACTCGAGGTCGCGGCCCTCGACGAGCTCGACGCCCATCGTGCGAGCCAGCAGGGCGTGCTCGAAGTAGGCGCCGTTGAAGACGCCGGGCGTCAGCACGACCACGTTGGGCTCGGTGACACCGGCCGGGGCCGCGGCGCGGAGAGCCGTCAGCAGCTTCTGGGGGTAGCCGGCCACCGGGCGGATCCGGTGCTCGGCGAAGGTCTCCGGCAGGGCCGCGGCGATCGCCCGGCGGTTGGTCATCACGTAGGACACCCCGGACGGCACGCGCACGTTGTCCTCGAGCACCCGGAAGTCACCGTGGTCGTCGCGGACCAGGTCGATGCCGGCGACGTGGATCCGCACCCGGTTGGGGCTCTGCACCCCGGCCGCCACCCGGTGGTAGTGCGAGGACGTGGTCACCACCGACCGCGGGATCACCCCGTCGTCGAAGACCCGCCCGGTGTCGTAGACGTCGTCGAGGAACATCTCGAGGACCCGCACCCGCTGCTGGACGCCCCGGTCGATGACCGCCCAGGCGTCCTGCTCGATCACCCGCGGCATGATGTCGAGCGGGAAGGGCCGCTCCTCGCCGCCGACGTCGAAGGTGACGCCCTGCTCGAGGTACATCGTGGTCAGCGCCTCGGCGCGGGCTCGCACCTCGCTGCCGGTCACCTCACCGAAGGACCGCACCAGTCCCTCGTAGGGTCCGCGCAGCCGGTCACCGTCGAACATCTCGTCGTAGGCGCGCCCCACCCCGGCCCGGTAGTTCTCGAACAGCTCCATCACGGGCGACAGGCTAACCGGGTCCGGTCACAGGAATGTTGCGGGCTCTGCCGCGAGCCGGACCGAGCAGGGCGGCGCGGAGCTCAGCCGTTGACGCGGGTGGTCAGACCGGTCGGCCCGCCCGGTGCGCCGTGGCACTTCTTGTACTTCTTGCCGGACCCGCACGGACACTCGGCGTTGCGGCTCGCACCGGCGTAGGGGTCCTCGGTGACGACCTGGGCGGTCGACCCGACCATCTCGGCGTCCCCGTCTTCCGAAGGCGCCGAGTAGGTCAGCGCCTGGGGACGCTTCGGCTCGTCGAGGCCCTTGGCCCGGATCGCCGGGTGCTCACCGGTGTGCGCGGACGCGGCCGCCTGGGCGAGCGCGGGACCGACCTCGATCTCCGCCGGGGCCTCGTCCTCCACCTCGTCCTCCACCTGGACCTCCAGGTTGAACATGAAGCCGACCGACTCCTCCTTGATGCCCTCCATCATGGTCGCGAACATCTCGAAGCCCTCGCGCTGGTACTCCACGAGCGGGTCGCGCTGGGAGTAGGCCCGCAGCCCGATGCCCTCGCGCAGGTAGTCCATCTCGTAGAGGTGCTCGCGCCACTTGCGGTCCAGCACCGAGAGCATCACCCGCCGCTCGAGCTCGCGCATCACCTCCTCGCCGAACTGCGCCTCACGGGCGTCGTAGGCCGCCTGGGCGTCGGCCTTGAGCTGCTCGACGAGGAAGTCGCGGTCGAGGCCGTCTCGGCCACCGGCCTCCTCCTCGAGGACGGTCTGCGAACGGGACACCGGGTAGAGCTGCTTGAGCGCGACCCATAGCGCGTCGAGGTCCCACTCCTCGGGGAAGCCCTCCGTGGAGCCCACGACGTACCCCTCGATGACGTCGTCGATCATCGAGCGGATCTGCTCGTGGAGGTCGGCACCCTCGAGCACCGCACGGCGCTCACCGTAGATCACCTCGCGCTGGCGGTTCATCACGTCGTCGTACTTCAGGACGTTCTTGCGGGAGTCGAAGTTCTG
>JBDTXF010000614.1:0-2055 GCA_040006355.1 Nocardioidaceae bacterium
CCATTGGAGTGGCCGTCGAGCCCCGGCTTGCCGACGAGCAGCCGCAGCCGGCCGCCCAGCTCCTCGCCGGTCCGGCGGACCGCCTCGCGGACCTCGCCCAGCTCGGCACCCGCGTCGGCGGCCCCGACGGCCCCGGAGACGCCGGTCGGTGCCCGGAACTCGCCGAAGACCTCGCGCAGGGTCCCGGCCCACTCGCCGGTGGTCGCACCGGCCCGCGCGGCCTGCAGCGTCGCCACCATCAGGTTGGCGCCCGACTTCGCGGCGCCGGTGAGCCCGGCGAGCGCCGCGGCGACCTGCGTGTCGTCGCGCTCCTCGCGCCACGCGGCCAGGCCGTCGAGCGCGGACCGCTCCGCCTCGGGGTCCGCCGCCTGGATCGCCTTGTCCAGGTCGGCGGTCAGCGGGGACGGCTCGGTGGTCTGGTAGATGTTCACACCGACCACCTTGTCCTCGCCCGACTCGATCCGGCCACGACGGGCTGCGTGCGAGGAGACCAGCGCCTGCTTCATGTAGCCGGTCTCGACGGCGGACACGGCACCACCCATCGCCTGCACCCGGTCCATCTCCGCGCGCGCCCCGGTCACCAGCTCCTCGACCTTCGCCTCCACGACCGTGGACCCCTCGAACAGGTCGTCGTACTCCAGCAGGTCGGACTCGAAGGCCAGCACCTGCTGGAGCCGCAGGGACCACTGCTGGTCCCACGGGCGCGGCAGCCCGAGCGCCTCGTTCCACGCCGGGAGCTGTACGGCGCGGGCGCGGGCGTCCTTGGACAGCGTGACACCGAGCATCTCCAGCACGATCCGCTGCACGTTGTTCTCGGGCTGCGCCTCGGTGAGCCCGAGGGAGTTCACCTGCACGCCGTAGCGGAAGCGGCGCATCTTCTCGTCCTGCACGCCGTAGCGCTCCCGGGTGATCTCGTCCCAGAGCCGCACGAAGGCGCGCATCTTGCACATCTCCTCGACGAACCGGACGCCGGCGTTGACGAAGAACGACATCCGTCCCACCACCGTGGCGAAGTCCTCGGGTGCCACCTGGCCGGAGTCGCGCACGGTGTCGAGCACCGAGATCGCGGTGCACAGCGCGTAGGCGAGCTCCTGCGTCGGCGTCGCCCCAGCCTCCTGCAGGTGGTAGCTGCAGATGTTGATCGGGTTCCACGTCGGGATGTGGTTGACGGTGTAGGCGATCAGGTCGCTGGTCAGGCGCAGGGAGTGCTCGGGTGGGAAGACGTAGGTCCCGCGGGAGAGGTACTCCTTGATGATGTCGTTCTGCGTGGTGCCGGCGAGCCTGCCGTGCACCTCCTCGAAGTCGTCCTCGCTCAGCCCGGCGGCGAGCGCCTGCTCCTCGGCGACCACCTGGTAGAGCGCCAGCAGCCACATCGCGGTGGCGTTGATCGTCATCGAGGTGTTCATCGACTCCAGGGGGATGTCGGCGAACAGGCGCCGCATCTCACCGAGGTGCGGGACCGGCACGCCCACCTTGCCGACCTCGCCGCGCGCCAGCGGGTGGTCCGGGTCGTAGCCGGTCTGGGTCGGTAGGTCGAAGGCGACCGACAGCCCGGTCTGGCCCTTGGAGAGGTTCTTGCGGTAGAGCGCGTTCGACTCGGTGGCCGAGCTGTGCCCGGCGTAGGTGCGCATCACCCAGGGGCGGTCCTTCGGAGCGGGCGTGTCCATGCGGCTGAGCGTACGGCCGGGGCGACCCGTGGGTGACCTCTTGTGAACTTGTCCACTCTCAGTCCGACAGGTCGGGTACGACGACCCGGCTGATGTCGGCACCCAGGCTGAGAAGCATCTCGACGAAGAACGGGTAGCCGCGGTCGATGTGCTGGGACTCGGCCACGGTCGTGGTGCCCTGGGCGGCCAGGCCCGCCAGCACCAGGGCCGCGCCGGCCCGGATGTCGTGGGCGACCACCGGCGCCCCCGAGAGCAGCGGCAGGCCGCGGACCACGGCGTGATGGCCGTCGGTGCGCAGGTCGGCTCCGAGCCTGGCCAGCTCTTGGACGAACATGAAGCGCGACTCGAAGACGTTCTCGGTCACCATCGCAGTGCCGTCGCTGACCGC
>JBDTXF010000615.1:0-2048 GCA_040006355.1 Nocardioidaceae bacterium
AGGGGGCGTTCGCCGAGGGCATCGGCTTCGACGGCTCGGCCATCGAGGGCTTCGCCCGGGTCTACGAGGCGGACATGCTCGCCAAGCCGGACCCGTCCACGTTCCAGATCCTGCCCTGGCGCGGCGAGGGTCCCAGCACGGCACGGATGTTCTGCGACATCGGGATGCCCGACGGCAGCCCGTCGTACGCCGACCCGCGGTTCGTCCTGAAGCGCACCCTGTCGAAGGCCGCCGAGAACGGCTTCACGTTCTACACCCACCCCGAGATCGAGTTCTACCTCTTCAAGGACACCCCGACCCCCGGCGGCGAGCCGGTGCCCGTCGACCGCAGCGGCTACTTCGACCACACCGCGCAGAGCATGGGATCGGACTTCCGCCGCGAGGCGATCACGATGCTGGAGGCGATGGGCATCTCGGTGGAGTTCTCCCACCACGAGGGTGGCCCGGGGCAGCAGGAGATCGACCTGCGCTACGCCGACGCGCTGTCGACGGCCGACAACATCATGACCTTCCGCACGGTGGTCCGGGAGGTGGCGCTCAGCCAGGGCATCTGGGCGACCTTCATGCCCAAGCCGTTCACCAGCCAGCCGGGGTCGGGCATGCACACGCACGTCTCGCTGTTCGAGGGCGACCGCAACGCGTTCTTCGCCGCCGGCGAGGAGTACCAGCTCTCGAGGACTGGTCGTCAGTTCATCGCCGGCATCCTGCGGCATGCCTCCGAGATCGCCGTCGTCACCAACCAGTGGGTCAACTCCTACAAGCGGCTGATGTGGGGCGGTGAGGCGCCGTCGTACATCTGCTGGGGGCACAACAACCGCTCCGCGATGATCCGGGTCCCGATGTACAAGCCGAACAAGGGCCAGTCGACCCGCATGGAGCTGCGCACCATCGACTCCGCGTGCAACCCCTACCTCGCGTTCGCGGTGATCCTCGCGGCCGGGATGAAGGGCATCGAGGAGGGCTACGAGCTGCCGCGTGAGGCCGAGGACGACGTGTGGTCGCTCAACGACCGGGAGCGCAAGTCGCTCGGCATCGACCCGCTGCCGCACAACCTCGCCGAGGCGATCGCGGTCGCAGAGAGCTCCGAGCTGCTGGCGGAGACCCTCGGGGAGCACGTCTTCGACTTCTTCCTGCGCAACAAGCGGGCCGAGTGGGACGAGTACCGTGTGGAGGTCTCGGCCTTCGAGCGCGACCGGATGCTGCCGCTGCTCTGAGGGCGCCGCGCGATAGGTTCTCCGGCGTGAGCATGCAGCCCCTCCTCGTCGTCGAGCACGAGGACCAGTGCCCCCCGGGATGGCTGGGGGAGTGGCTGGCCGAGGCCGGTGCCACGCTCGACGTACGCCGTCCCTACGCCGGTGACGCGCTGCCCGGTGACCTGCGAGGTCATCACGGTCTGGTCGTCCTCGGCGGCGAGATGGGCGCTCACGACGACCACGAGCACCCGTGGCTGGCGGGCGTGAAGCGGCTGGTCGTGGGTGCGGTGCACGACGGCACACCGGTGCTGGGGATCTGCCTGGGGCACCAGCTGGTCGCGGTCGCCCTCGGCGGTGTCGTCGCGCCCAACCCGCTCGGCCAGCAGATCGGCGTGCTCGACGTCGGGTGGACCCCCGCCGCGGGCGACGACCGCCTGCTGGGGTCCCTCGCGCGTCGTCCCGCGCCGGCGCCGGCGGTGCAGTGGAACAACGACCTGGTCACCCGGCTCCCCGATGGTGCCGTCGACCTCGCGCACACCGGACGGGGCGAGCTCCAGGCGGCGCGGTTCGCCCCCGCGGTCTGGGGTGTGCAGTGGCACCCCGAGGCCGGTGAGGAGATCATCGGTCCCTGGGCCGAGCACGACCGCGACGACGCCGTCGAGCGGGGGGTGGACGTGGATGCCTACGTCGCGGACGTGACCGCCGCCCGGGCGGACCTGCGGTCGACGTGGCGGCTGCTCGCCGACGCGTTCGCCGCTGTCTGCGCCGAGCCACGTCCCGTCCGGACGCTGCACCCATGACCCCCAGCCGGGTCGAGTCCACCTCCGGCCGGCTCGTGCGACTGGGCTTCGAGGA
>JBDTXF010000616.1:0-2045 GCA_040006355.1 Nocardioidaceae bacterium
GACGGCGCCGCCAGGCCGGGACCGACATCGCCGCGCTGGACCAGAGGCCGCGGGCGTAGCGGGGGCCGAGCCGGCGCGGGGACTGGGCGAGCCGGGCCACCCATTCGACCCCCGAGCGCCTCAGCACCCGCGGGGCGCGCCGCTCGTCCCCGACCAGGTGCCCGAACCAGCCACCGACCGTGAGCACCACCGCGCCCGGAAGTCGGTCCCGGTGGTCCTCGCTCCACACCATCTCAGCCGGCGCACCGAGGCCGACCAGGACCAGGTCCGGTGCAGTCTCGCGCAGCGACTCCAGGGTCTGGGTCCAGTCATCGTGGAAGCCGTGGTCGCTCAGCACCACCTCGACCGACGCCTCCTGCGCCAAGACCTGCCCGGCCCGCTCGGCGAGGCCCTCGGGGCCGCCGATCAGGGCCACGCGCGGGGGCCGCCCCAGCACCACGGCCAGCTCCCGCACGATGTCCCAGCCGACGTCGGTGGTCGGCGCCCGCTCGATCACCTGTGCGCCGGCCAGCCGCGCCAACCAGACGACCGAGCCGCCGTCGGCGTACACCACAGCGGCCCGCCGCATGGCCTCGACGAAGCGTGCGTCCCGGCGGGCGTTCAGCCCGCCGACGTGCAGGGCGTAGACGAGAACCGGGGCGGCAGCCGCTCCGGACCCGTCGGCGCCGCCTGCGGGGTCGACCTGGCCGACCACGTGCGCGACGAAGTCCGCCCGGGTGGCGTCCATCACCTGGAACGGGCCGACCGGCACGGTGGTGACACCGCCGCCCTGGATCCTTGAGCTCACGTCAGACTCCTCCCGGCAGCAGGGTATCGGGGAGCGGTGGGCGCCGCGCGCGTGCCCCGGAGCTCGGCAAAGTCCGCGTTCGGTGCGGAAGGGGTCGTGCGTACCTTTAAGATGACCCGGATCGAGCACACCAACACGAAGGCGGTCCCGTGGCAACCATCGTCGCGCAGCCCGAGCTGCAGGACGGGTCCCACTCCCCCGCTGCCCCCTCCCCCTCGGGCCGCTCCTCGGTGTGGGCCAGCTGGGGTGCGCACTGGCCGCTGACCGTCTTGTTCCTGGGCTTCCCGCTCTGGTGGGTCCTGGGGCTGCGGACCCTGATGCCGATGGCGCTGGCCGTGCTGATGGCCGACCAGCTCCTGCGCCGTAGGAAGCTCTCCCTGCCGGGCGGGTTCGCGATCTGGGCACTGTTCCTGGCGTGGGTCGCGGTCGGCGTGTTCGTGCTCTGGGCCGACGCCCCCGGAGCGGTCCCCGGGGGTGGCGCGTCGAGGCTCTTCGTGTTCGCCTACCGAGCCATGTGGTACTTCACCGGCACGGTGATGATGCTCTGGGTCGCCAACCTGCGTGAGTCCGAGCTGCCCAGCAGATGGCTGTTCCAGCTGCTCGGCTTCATGTTCGTGGTCAGCACCCTCGGCGGGCTGCTCGGCGTCCTCGTCCCGACGTTCGGCTTCAACTCGAGCGTCGAGCTGCTCCTCCCGCACAGCATCCGCGCCAACAGCCTCGTCCAGGCGATCGCGCACCCGGCTGCCGCCGACATCGAGAACGTCCTCGGCAGACCCGAGGCACGACCCAAGGCGCCGTTCGCGTTCGCGAACTCCTGGGGCAGCAGCATGGCGCTGTACCTGCCGTTCTTCCTGGTCTCCTGGTGGCGCGACGGCGCGCGCTGGCAGCGCGTCCTGGTGCCGGTGGTGCTGGTCGCCTCCAGCGTGCCGATCGTCTACTCCCTCAACCGTGGGCTGTGGATCTGCCTCGGCCTCGGTGCGGCCGGCTACCTCGTCCTCCAGATCCGGAGGGCCAAGGTCGCGCCGCTGCTCATCGCGCTGACCCTGCTCGCCGTGGTCACCATCGCGTTCTTCGCCAGTCCGCTCGGGACGATCTTCCAGGAGCGGCTCGCGCACGCGCACAGCAACGAGCGGCGCTCCCAGCTGCTCGTCCAGACCGTCGTCAGCGCGGCCGAGGGCTCACCGGTGATCGGCTTCGGCAGCACCCGCAACGTCCAGGGCAGCTTCTCCTCGATCGCCGGCGCCGACACCCCCGACTG
>JBDTXF010000617.1:0-2038 GCA_040006355.1 Nocardioidaceae bacterium
CCTCGCTGTCGCAGGGCGAGACCGGGATCGTCGTCACCCACGGTGCCTGCCTCAAGGTCGGTCTGCTCGGTCTGCTGGGTCTGCCCGCGTCCCAGGCCGTCACCCTGCGCGGGATGGCGAACTGCCACTGGGCGGCGCTCGGGGAGAACGAGCGTGACGGCCCGCTGCGGCTGGAGGCCTACGACGGCTCGGTGGACGGCCGATTAGCGTCCCACTCCCCGGTTGGCTAGGATTCCCGAGTTGCCCAGCCGCAAGGCCAGGGTGGCGGGGCTGTGGCGCAGCTGGTAGCGCACCTCCATGGCATGGAGGGGGTCAGGGGTTCGAGTCCCCTCAGCTCCACCCAGGCAGTGACGGCTCAGCGCCGAGGTCCTCGACGACGCAGGCCGTCGACGTGCCGCACACCCGGTCACCGGCCGGTGACCCGGAACGACCTCGTCAGCGTCGCGCTCGAGGAGTCGCCGGCGTAGAGGTCGATCCGGCCCGGCTCGACGACGTACTTCCCCCGGTTGTCGTAGAACCCGAAGTCAGACCGGTCGACGGTGAAGCTCACCCGCTGGGAGGCCCCGGGAGCCAGCGTCACGCGCTGGAACCCGCGCAGTCGGCGCACCGGCTGGGAGATGCTGGCGACCGGGTCGTGGAGGTAGAGCTGGGCCACGTCGTCACCCGCGCGGCTGCCGGTGTTGGTGACCGTCATCGAGGCACGGAGCCGCCCCGAGCGGCCCACCGTCGTGGCATCGAGCCGGAACCCGGAGACCTTGAAGGTGGTGTAGCTCAGGCCGTAGCCGAACTCGTAGAGCGGCGTGCACGACGCCAGGTCGCGATAGCGGGAGGTGTACTTCTGGGTCACGTCGCAGGGACGCCCCGTCGGCTCGTGGTTGTAGTAGATCGGCACCTGGCCGAGCACCCGCGGGAACGACATCGGCAGCTTGCCGCCCGGGTCCACCTTGCCGAACAGCACATCGGCCACCGCGTTGCCGCCCTCGGTGCCGGGGAACCACGCCTCGAGCAGTGCCGGCGAGGAGGCGGCGACCTTCGCGAGCGTGAGCGGTCGGCCGTTGAAGAGCACCACGACGAACGGCTTCCCGGTCGCCTTCACGGCGTCGATGAGCTGCTGCTGCCTGCCGGGCAGGTCGATGGTGGACCGGGCTGCCGCCTCGGCGCTCATGCCGCGCGACTCACCGAGCGCGAGCACGACCTGGTCGGCCGAGCTGGCCGCCTGCACGGCCGCGGCGAACCCGGCCGTGGAGCCGCACTCGTCGGCAGGGGTGTTGTTCGGCGGGTCCACGTCGGCGATCGTGCAGCCCTGGGCGAAGGTCGTCCCCGGGCTCTGGGCCGCGATGCCGTCCAGCACGCTGACCGCGTCCTCGTCGCGGCCCTGACCCCACCAGGGGCCCAGCATGTCGTGCTGGTCGTCACCGAGCGGGCCGATGACCACGGTCTTCTTGGCCGGGTCGAGCGGCAGCGTCTGCCCGGAGTTCTTGAGCAGCACCATCGACCGGGTGGCCGCGGTGCGGGCGGCCCTGCGGTCCGCGGCCGTCACGAAGGAGGCAGGGTCGCTGGCCTTCGTCTGGTCGACGTAGGGGTGCGCGAAGAGGCCGGCCCGGAACTTCACGCGCAGGATGCGGCGTACGGCGTCGTCGAGGCGCGCCCGGCTGATCCGGCCCTGGGCCAGCAGCCGCGTGCCGTGGTCGCGGATGTTGGTGCTGACCATCTCCGAGTCGGTGCCGGCCATCAGGGCGTTCGCCCCCGCCTGGGGGCCGTCGGCTGCGGTGCCGTGGCCACAGGGTCCCTCGTCCGGGGTGCGCGCGGGGCAGGCGCGGGTCTCCGCGACGGCGGTGTAGTCGCTCTCGATGAAACCGTCGAAGCCCCACTCCTTCTTCAAGATCTCGGTCTCGGTGTAGTGGTTCGCGCAGCCGGGGACCCCGTTGATCGAGTTGAACGAGCACATCACGGTGTCCGCGCCGGCGTCGATGGCCGCCTTGAACGGCGGCAGGTAGAGGTTGCGCAGCCGCTGCTCGGACATGTCGGTGGTGTTGTA
>JBDTXF010000618.1:0-2035 GCA_040006355.1 Nocardioidaceae bacterium
GCGGGGATGGTGACGGGCGACATCGCGCCCATCAAGATGAACGGCGTCAGCACGCACGGCTGGCCGGCCAGGGTGTACTCGAAGAGCGACTCGAGCATCCGGCCGTCCCAGCGAAGCGGGGAGTTGCAGTTGATCAGCGAGATCGTCGCCGGCGTCTCGACGATCTTCTCGCGGCCGCCGAAGAGGATCTCGCTCATCGCGATGGTGTCGCGCGCGTTGACCCCGGAGACCACGTTGCCCATGTAGACCTTGTCGGTCAACGTCTGCAGGGTGTAGGTCATGTCCAGGTGCCGGGAGTCGAGCGGCGTGTCGTTCGGCTCGCAGATGATGCCGCCCGCGGAGTCCAGGACGGGGAAGACCTGGGACAGCTTGGCGAAGCGCTCGAAGTCGTTCATCGTCGCGTCCCGCCGCACGTCGCCCTCGCGCACGAAGGGCGGCCCGTAGACCGCGCCGAACGCCATCGCGTCCCCGCCGATGTGGATGCTGTTGGCCGGGTTGCGAGCCTGTACGTCGAACTCGCGAGGTGCCTTGGCGACCTGCTCGAGGACCCACTCGGGGTCGAGGAACACCTTCTGCTCCTCCACCCGCTGACCGGCCTCGCGGAACAGGTCCAGGGCTCGGTCGCTGTCGAACTCGATGCCGATCTCGGTGACCAGGCGGCGCCAGCCGCCGTCCAGCTTCGCCATCGCGTCCTCGGAGAGGATCTCATAGTGCGGCATCTTGTTGCGGAACATGCGGCGGACCTCCAGCGGGACGACAGACAGGCAGACGGACGGGGCAGACGGGGCAGGCAGACACAGGCAACCACACGACACTCCGCGCGGAGGATGGCGGTTCTGCTTGACCGACGCCGCTGCGCATCCTAGCCTCATCATGTGGAAGTCGGTTCCACATGATGAAACAGGAACGTGACTCGAGGGGCCGATGAGCAGCACCGCTCCGGCAGGGACGCAGGCCGTCGACCGCGCCGCTGCGCTGGTCGACCTCGTGGTGCGTGCCGACGACCCGGTGAGCTTCACCGAGCTCAGTGACGAGACCGGCCTGGCCCGCTCCACCACCTCGCGGCTGCTCGCCGCCCTCGAGCGCACCGACCTCGTCGAGCGCGACGCCACCGGGGGCTACATCGCCGGTCCGCTCTTCGCTCTGCACGCGGCCCTGCACGACCCGTGGCCGCAGGTCGCCCGGCTGGCGCGTCCGGTGCTGGAGGAGATCGGTGCCCGCACCGGCGAGACCGTGCACCTCGGCGTCGCCCGCGGCCAGGACGTGGTGCACGTCGGCCAGGTCGAGTCGACGTTCCTGCTCTCGGCGCGCGACTGGAACCAGGTCGACGTTCCGCCGCACTGCTCCTCGCTGGGCAAGGTGCTCTATGCCTTCGGGCTGCTGCCGCTGCCCACCGGTCGCCTCGAGCGGCGCACCGAGCGCACGGTGAGCACCCGCGACGCGCTCGTCGCCGAGCTGGCAGGCATCCGCCGCACCGGCTACGCCGTCACCGTCGACGAGCTCGAGACCGGGCTGAGCGCGATCGCCGCGCCGGTCGTGGGCAAGGACGGCGTCAGCTGCGCGATCGGCGTCTCCGGGCCCACCGCCCGGCTCCAGGACCGGGTCGACCACATCGGTCGGCTCCTGGTCGAGCAGTCCGCCGCGCTGTCGGCCCTGCTCGGCAGCCCCGCACACCATCACACCACGAGCCCCACCGAGGAGGGCGCGGCATGACACCGGAAGAGATCCTGCAGCACATGTACGACGAGACGCTGGCCGGGAACGCGCCGGTCGTGCTCGGCCTGACCCATGAGGCGCTCGGGATGGGCATGGAGCCGCAGTCGCTGCTCTTCGACTCCCTGATCCCGTCGCTGGAGGAGGTCGGCGCCCGCTTCGAGCGCGGCGACTACTTCGTCCCCGAGATGCTCATCGCCGGCCGCGCGATGGCGGGTGCCATGGAGGTGCTGCGACCGCTGCTCGCCGAGACCGGGGTGCAGACCATCGGCAAGTTCCTGATGGGCACCGTCAAGGGCGACGTCCACGACATCGGCAAGAA
>JBDTXF010000619.1:0-2034 GCA_040006355.1 Nocardioidaceae bacterium
AATTAATTCGTCGACTTTTGGCACACTGTTGAGTTCTCAAGGATCAAGCGCGCACCGCAGCCCAGCCTCGCGGCTTTGCTGGGGGGCAACCTGCTAAAACTTACCGGTTCGTGCAGTCCCCGTCAAATCGGTTCCTGGCGATCCGGTCCCGCACACGACACGTTCACCGGGCTGAGCCGGGGCCGCCGTGGCGCGCACCCGATCGACCTCGGCTGAGGTGTCCTGCAAGGGGGTTGGTCTCCTCGGGGCCGGGCACCCGGCCTGTCGGCCTTGCGTCCCGCCGCTCCCTGGCGACAGGTGAAACACTACGTAGGTCCATGGGGATCGTCAAATCGGCCTCTCGTGGCCCCGGTCACACCGGCAAACCCACAGGTCACAGCGCTGAGGCGAGGCCACAGGCCCTCTCCGGGGCCGGGCGGGACCCCTCGTCACAGGGCCGGCGGACCACATCGGTGTCATTCGCTCCGCAGCCGTGCCGGAAAAGGGACCAGCAGGTCCCCCGGGACGGCGTTGACCGACGTGCAGCCGCAGAGCGTCAGCGCCTCGGTCAGCTCGGTGCCGAGCTCGTCGAACATCCGCTCCACCCCGGCCACCCCGCCGACGGCGAGCCCGTAGAGCGGCAGCCTGCCCAGGAAGACACCGCGCGCACCGAGAGCGAGCGCCGCCAGGGCATGGCGGGCATTGCGGACTCCCCCGTCGACGTACACCTCGGTGCGGGAGCCCACCTCGTCGACCACGGCACCGAGCCGGTCCGCAGTCGCCGCCGCGTAGTCGAGCTGACGTCCCCCGTGGTTGGACACCCAGATGGCCCCTGCGCCCGCATCGAGGCAGCGACGGGCGTCGCCCGGGCGCAGGATGCCCTTGACGACCACCGGCAGACCCGTCGACCGGGCCACCCAGTCGACATCCTGCGGCCCGAGGTCGGTGGCCTTCTCGTCCCCCGGGGCGGAGCCGTGCTCGGGCGGGAAGTTGGCGCGCACCCAGTCCGGCCGGGCGACGTCCCAGACCGTCGTGCCCTCACCGTCGTCCTTCGTGCCGACGACCGGGGTGTCCACGGTCAGCACCACCGCCTTGGCACCGGCGTCGACGGCCCGGTCGAGCAGTGGCCGGCTGGTCTGCCTCTCGGCCGTGACGTACATCTGCAGCCACCAGTCCACGCCGGTCCCGGCGATGTCCTCGAAGGTGGACCCGGCATTGCTCGAGACCACCATCAGCGCCCCGGCGGCCGCCGCACCACGGGCCATGGCGACCTCACCATCGGGGTGCGCGGCCCGCTGCATGGTGGTCGGGGCGACCGCGAAGGGCGTCTCCACCGCGGTGCCGAGCAGCGTCGTCGACAGGCTCACCTCGGTGACGTCCCGCATCACCTGTGGCAGGAACCGGAAGCCGTCCCAGGCCCGGGTCGCCTCCCCGGCGGACACACTCGCGCGCGCGCCCTGCC
This sequence comes from Nocardioidaceae bacterium, assembly GCA_040006355.1. Taxonomy (GTDB): domain Bacteria; phylum Actinomycetota; class Actinomycetes; order Propionibacteriales; family Nocardioidaceae; genus Nocardioides_B. The sequence goes on from JBDTXF010000619.1 coordinate 1,442, forward strand.
GGACGTAGCGGAAGACCTCCTCGGGGAGCACCGCAGAGGCCTGCTGCTCCAGCCCGTCGACGAAGCGCGGACCCATCAGCCGACGACCTCCACGCCGGCGAGGCTCTTCTTCCCACGCCGCAGCACCAGCCAGGTGCCGCCCAGCAGGTCCGCCTCGCCGGGCGCGGAGTCAGGATCGGTGACCCGCTCGTTGTTGAGGTAGGCGCCGCCCTCCCCCACCGTCCGTCGGGCCTCGCTGCGGCTCTTCGACAGCCCCGAGGCGACCAGCAGGTCGACGACCGTCGGCATCGCCTCGGCCCGCTTGACCTGGGCCGAGCCGGTCTCGCGCAGGGCGGCCCCCAGGGTGCCCACGTCGAGGCCCGCCAGCGAGCCGCCGCCGAAGAGCGCTGCGGAGGCGGCCTGGATCCGAGCGGTCTCCTCGGCCCCGTGCACCAGGGTCGTCACGTGCTCGGCCAGTGCCTTCTGCGCTGCCCGCAGGAACGGCTTCTCGACCGTCTGCGCGTCGAGCGCCTCGATCTCCTGGTGCGTCAGGAACGTGAAGACCCGCAGCAGCTCCCCGACCTTCTCGTCCTCGGCGTTGAGCCAGAACTGGT
>JBDTXF010000620.1:0-2026 GCA_040006355.1 Nocardioidaceae bacterium
TGCTCGGCCTGGACCATCATCGTGAGTTCGTCGAGGTGGGAGAGGTTGCCGGCGTCGTCCTGTCCCATCCAGACGGTTGGGTTCTCGGCCTGCGTCTGCGAACGAGGGTGCCTGGGAGCCCTGCCTTTCCAGGTTTCGATCTCTTGTCCTTGAGCGTCGACGACCGTGCAGGGCTCGAGGCAATCCGGGCGACGGCAACCAGCCTGGGCGGCCGGGTCAGCGACATCTTCGACCGCGGGACCGACGGCTTGGCGTTGGACGTGTTCGATCCCGATGACACCGTCATCCGCTTCCTCACTCCCTCGCAGCCAGAAGGAGCGAGATTCACAGGCGTCGAGTTCCACGACGGCGGCTCCCCGACCTTCTACACCGAGCGACGGCTCTGACCGGCGTGAAGGCCGGTGAGAACGGCAAGGTCAAGCCCTTGCCGGACGCGACGACCCTCCGCTTCCAGTAGTGCTGCAGCAGTCCCTCGCTCGCAGCCCGGATCACCGGGGTTGCAGAAATGCAGATGAGGTGAGCCATCAGTGGGGCACACTCGAACGTGCCATCAGATGGCCAGATTGACCGTCGGTTGATGACGAGTCGTTGACTCGAGACAACACCTGTGGAGGCGCCATGACTGAAGCCGGGAACAGCCCGATGTCGTTCGAGATGGACGACGCAGGCTTCGTCCGGCTGAGCTGGGCGCACGAGTCCACGATCACCGGCGAGATGGCCCGCGAGGCGGTCACCCGGCTCGCAGTCTTCTGCGACGGCCGATGCCTTCCGATGCTCGTCAACATGACAACGACGAAAGCCCTCACGCGGCCCGCGCGGGTGGTCTTCACCGAGAAGACGTCCGCCACCCGCATCGCCCTCCTCGGCAAGTCCGCGGTCGACCGCGTCATCGCCAACTTCATGCTTGGCGTGAGCGGAGTGCCCGTCCCGACCCGGTTCTTCACCGACGAGCCCCTGGCGATCGCCTGGCTGACCGAGTCCGGGGGCGCTCGTGAGCCCTGAGGACCAGCGGCTCGACCGGCTCCTTGATTTCGTGTCCAAGCTCGCCTCCGGCGACCTCAGCGCGCGGCTCGAGAGGTCCGGGGACAATGACTCGATGGAGGCGGTTGTCGTCGGGCTCAACATGCTCGCCGAGGAGCTGGAGGCCCTCTACGCGGGACTCGAGCGCCGCGTGGCCGAGCGCACCTCCTCTCTGGAGAAGGCGCAGGACAAGCTGCGGCGGCAGGCGTTGTCGGACTCCTTGACGGGGCTCGCCAACCGGACGCTGCTGGGCGACCGGATCGGCCAGGCGATCGCGCGGCTCCACCGAGGAGGTCTCGCACCCGCGCTCCTCGTGCTCGACCTCGACGGGTTCAAGCTCATCAACGACAGCCTCGGCCATGCCGGCGGTGACCGCGCCCTCGTCGAGGTGGCGCGGCGCTTGCAGCAGGTCGCCCGCAAGACGGACACCGTGGCGCGGTTCGGTGGCGACGAGTTCGCCATCCTCGTCACGGACGCGACCCCGGAGGCCGCGCTGCGGATCGCCGAACGGGTGCTCGAGGCGGTGCGTCTGCCGATGCGGGTCGACAACCAGACGAGGTCGGTCGGGGCCAGCATCGGCGTCTGCTTCGGCACCCGCGGCCAGACGCCCGACGCGCTGCTGCGGGACGCGGACACGAGCATGTATGCCGCGAAGTCGCGCGGACGCAACAACATTCAGATATTCCATCCCGCCATGCGCGATGCGGCGCTGACGCAGGTGCGGATCAGGGACGAGCTGCAGACCGCGGTGCGGACGGGGCAGCTGCTCCTCTACTTCCAGCCCATCGTGGAGATGGGCACCGGCGAGGTCGTCGGTACCGAGGCGCTGGTGCGCTGGCGTCACCCGAGCCGAGGGCTGATCGGGCCCGAGGAGTTCATCCAGGTGGCCGAGGAGACCGGGCTCATCGTCGAGATCGGGCAGTGGGTCATCGTCGATGCGGTACGTCAGCTGGGACTCTGGCAGCACGAGCTCGTGCTACCGGCGTCGTTCCACCTGCACGTCAAC
>JBDTXF010000621.1:0-2008 GCA_040006355.1 Nocardioidaceae bacterium
ACCGCTCGCGCCCGGTGAGCTCGCGGTCTCGAAGGGGGCGGTGCACGTGGGGACCGGCACGCACGCCGTGCGCCTGGGTCGCGTCCAGGCAATCGGCAAGAGGCAGATGGCGGTCGCCGACTGGGCCCGCGGTGTGCGCGTCGAGCCCGGGACGCGGCTGTCATGAGCGACCCCAGGGCTCGGACCAGGCGCCGGCCGCGGACGTCCCCGGCCGACCCGGCCCGCGAGGCCGCCTTCGACGTGCTGGCCGCGATCCGGGGCAAGGACTCCTACGCCAACCTGGTGCTGCCGCCGCTGCTCCGCTCACGCGGCATCACCGGCCGCGACGCCGCGTTCGCCACCGAGCTGGTCTCCGGCACGGTCCGGCGGGAGGGCACCTACGACGCGGTGATCGCGGCGCGCCTCGACCGGCAGCTGCGTCAGGTCGACCCGGCCGTGCTGGACGCCCTTCGGCTCGGTGCACACCAGATCCTGGCGATGCGGGTGCCCGCGCACGCCGCGGTCGGCACGACCGTGGACCTGGTCCGGGCGAAGGTCGGGCACGGTCCGGCGGGGTTCGTGAACGCCGTGCTCCGCAAGGTCGCCGCGCACGACCTGGCCGGCTGGGTCCGCCGGGTCGCCCCGGACCCGGCCTCCGACCCGGTCGGCTTCGCCTCGGTGGCCTTCTCGCACCCCCGCTGGGTGGTCTCGGCGCTGGCCGGGGCACTGTCCGATGGGCCGGGCGGGGCCTCCGGCGAGCTCGACGACCTGCTCGCCGCCGACAACGAGCCGCCCAAGGTCACCCTCGTCGCGTGGCCCGGGCTGTCCTCGGTCGAGGAGCTGGTCGCCGCCGGTGGCACGGCCTCGGAGCGCTCGCCGTACGCCGTGCAGCTCGGCTCCGGTGACCCGGGCGGGATCCCGGCCGTCGCCGAGCGGCGGGCCGGCGTGCAGGACGAGGGCTCCCAGCTGGTCGCTCTCGCGCTGGCGGGCGCCCCCCTCGAGGGACCAGACGTCCGGTGGCTCGACATGTGTGCCGGACCGGGTGGCAAGTCCGCGCTGCTTGCGGCGCTGGCGGGGGAGCGGGGGGCGCGGCTGCTGGCCGCCGAGCGGCTCGAGCACCGGGCGAGCCTGGTCGCCTCAGCCACCCGGCGGGCCGGGGAGGGGCTGCTCGGCGTGGTGGTCGCCGACGGCACCCGCCCGGCGTGGCGCGACGGCGGCTTCGACCGGGTCCTCGTCGACGCGCCGTGCTCCGGGCTGGGTGCGCTGCGTCGCCGCCCCGAGGCCCGGTGGCGTCGCCAGAGCTCCGACCTCGACCAGCTCGTCCCGCTGCAGCGCGCGCTGCTGACCTCGGCGCTCGCGGCGGTCCGGCCCGGGGGCGTGGTCGGCTACGTGACGTGCTCCCCGGTGCTGGCCGAGACGTCCGGGGTGGTCGCCGCAGTGCTCGACGGACGCGACGACGTACGCCTGGAGGACGCGACGTCGCTGTTCCCGGGCCTCGAGGACCTCGCCGGGCCGCTGCCCGGGACCGTCCAGCTGTGGCCGCACCGACACGGCACCGACGCGATGTTCCTCGCGCTGCTCCGCCGCTCGCCCGCGCACTAGGATCCAAGCCACCATGGCCATCCAGATCTCGCCCAGCATGCTCGCCTCCGACTTCGCCCGTCTCGCCGACGAGGCCGAGCGCGTCTCCGCCGCAGACTGGCTGCACGTCGACGTCATGGACAACCACTTCGTGCCCAACCTGACGCTCGGCCTGCCCGTGGTCGAGGCGCTCGGCCGGGCCTCCTCGACGCCGATGGACTGCCACCTGATGATCGAGGACCCGGACCGGTGGGCGCCGGCGTACGTCGAGGCGGGCGCGTCCTCGGTGACCTTCCACGTCGAGGCGGCGGCCGCCCCCGTGCGGCTGGCCCGTGAGCTGCGGGCCCAGGGTGCTCGTGCCGGGATGGGGCTCAGGCCGGCCACCCAGATCGAGCCCTACGAGGACCTGCTCCCCGAGCTCGACATGCTGCTGGTGATGACCGTGGAG
>JBDTXF010000622.1:0-2007 GCA_040006355.1 Nocardioidaceae bacterium
GTCTCGGCGCGGACGTCCTCCTCGTAGGGCAGGTCGAGCCGCGGCTCGCCGTCGATGATGCCCACCGAGACCGCCGCCAGCGACCCGGTCAGCGGCTCGCCCTTGAGCGCACCCCGCTCCCGGAGGACGGCGCACGCGTCGGCCAGGGCGACGTAGGCCCCGGTGATGGCGGCCGTGCGGGTGCCGCCGTCGGCCTGCAGCACGTCGCAGTCCAGCACGATCGTGTTCTCGCCGAGCGCCCGGTAGTCGATGACCGCGCGCAGCGACCGGCCGACCAGGCGGGAGATCTCGTGGGTGCGGCCGCCGATGCGGCCCTTGACGGACTCGCGGTCGGAGCGGGTGTGGGTGGACGCCGGGAGCATGGCGTACTCCGCGGTCACCCAGCCGAGACCGGAGCCCTTGCGCCAGCGGGGCACCCCCTCGTTGGCCGACGCGACGCACAGCACGCGGGTCCGGCCGAACTCGACCAGCACCGACCCCGCGGCATGGTCGAGCCAGTTGCGGGTGATGGTGATCGGGCGGAGCTCGTCGTTGCGTCGGCCATCTGCTCGGGTCATAGCCGGAGACTATCCAGCGAGAGCCGTCCTCGAGGAGCGCGGACGCTCAGCGGTGCAGCCAGGTGAGCACCTCGGGCGGGGCGAGCCGCGCGACGCGCTGCTCGTAGGCGGCCAGCTCGTCGGGGGTCAGCAGCTCGCGCCCGGAGCCGGACCGGCCGGCCCGGAAGAACGCGGCGGAGTCCTTCAGGACGCCCAGCGTGTCGGGCGTGACCTCTCCGGACCGCGCCCGCATCCGGGCGAAGGTCGCGGCCTCCGCGAGGTCGGAGATCCCGCAGGCCGCGACGGTGATCCCGAGCCGGTCGGCGAGCCGCTGCATCTCCCCCGGCAGGTCCGTGAGGAGGTCGGCATAGTGCACGAGCACGATGTTGTCGGCCGTGGCGCTGCGCGACCAGGCGTCGGTGAGGTGGTGCAGCACCCCCACCAGGGAGTCGGGCTGCTCCAGCGCCGTCGTCTCGTCGAGCGTCCAGCGCACCAGCCAGTCGTGCACCGGGGGCCGCGCGGCAGCGGGCCGCGCCGGGACGCCGGTGAGCTCGGCCAGTCGCTGCCGGTCGATGTTGTCGCCCTGGTGGTAGAGCGACACCGCCAGGTCCAGCGGGTGCCGCCCCACCACGACGTACGTCGCGCGCTCGTCCAGCGGGATCCCGTCCAGAGGGGTGTGCGTCTTGACGAAGCGTCGGTGCGGCTGTGCCTCCAGCCGGGCGAACACGTCCTGGACCGGCTCGATCGCGTGGTCGACCCACGGGGACAGCTCGGACAGCGGCCGAGGCAGGTCGGGGGTCCCCAGGACCAGCAGGGCGCAGACCATCTGCATCCAGGTGGTGCCACTCTTGGAGCGGGTGGAGATGACGATGTCGCCCTCCCGGAACGGGAACCCCTGCCAACGGGCGCTGTCGTCATCGTCGGAGCGGTAGTGGCGCACCCCCCGACCGTAGCGAAGGGACGCGGTGAACCCGTCGGTAACCAAGGTCCTAGACTCCGCTGAGGACCCACCGCCGTGCGACGAAGGAGACCAGCCGTGACCGCTACGCCGGAGGTCAAGCCGCTTGCCAAGGTCCTGGTCGCCAATCGCGGTGAGATCGCGGTGCGCGTGATCCGGGCCTGCAAGGACGCCGGCATCGGCAGCGTCGCGGTCTACGCCGAGCCCGACCGCGACGCCCTCTTCGTGCGGCTGGCCGACGAGGCCCACAGCCTCGGCGGTGCGACGCCCGCCGAGTCCTACCTCGACATCGCCAAGATCCTCGAGGCGGCGAAGCGGTCCGGCGCCGACTCGGTGCACCCCGGCTACGGCTTCCTGGCCGAGAACCGCGACTTCGCGCAGGCCGTGATCGACGCCGGCCTGGTCTGGATCGGTCCCCCGCCGCTGGCCATCGAGAACCTCGGCGACAAGGTCAAGGCCCGCCACATCGCGGAGAAGGTCGGCGCCCCGCTGGTCGCCGGCACCAAGGACCCG
>JBDTXF010000623.1:0-2004 GCA_040006355.1 Nocardioidaceae bacterium
ACCCGCACCGGCGATGAAGGCGAGACCCGTCTCGGCGACATGAGCCTGACCACCAAGAACGACCTCCGGCTCAAGGCCTACGCCGACGTCGACGAGGCCAACGCGCACATCGGCGTGGCGCTGACGCTCGGCGGTCTCGACCAGGACGTCGTCACGCTGCTGACCACCGTCCAGAACGACCTGTTCGACGTGGGCGCGGACTTCTGCACCCCGGTCGTCGCCGACCCGGAGTTCCCGCCGCTGCGCATCGAGCAGGACTACGTCGACCGCCTCGAGGCCTGGTGCGACGCCTACAACGAGGACCTCCCCAAGCTGCGGTCCTTCATCCTCAACGGCGGCACCCCGGGCGCCGCGCACCTCCACGTCGCGCGGACCGTCGTACGTCGTGCCGAGCGGAGCGGGTGGGCGGCCTTCGAGGTGCATGCCGAGACGATGAACGTGATGGCCCTGAAGTATCTCAACCGGCTCTCGGACCTGCTGTTCATCCTGGCGCGCTATGCGAACCGCGAGGGCGGCGACGTGATGTGGCGACCTGGTGGAGACCGCTGAGGCTCAGCGCGTCATCGGGCGACCGGGCGGGGCCGCCTCCAGCCAGGACAGGAAGCCGGTCAGCGCGTCCGGGCTCATCGCCACCTCGACCATCCCCGTCGGGGTCCGGCACGACACCACGATGTGGCCGGAGTAGAGCGAGTAGCCCTCGGCCCCCTCGGGGTCCCGCCGACCGACGAACTCCAGCTCCGAGCGGAGGTAGACGAAGCGTGGGCGCGGGGCCAGGGAGAAGATCCGGAACCACTCGAGGTCGTTGCCGGTGTAGCGGCCGACCCCCAGAATCCAGCCGCGCCCAGCCCTTCCGGGCCGGACGCGGACGCTGAACTCGAAGGTCCCGCCGTTGCGCGAGAGCCATCGTCGCCGAACCACCAGCGCCACCCCGTAGAGCAGCACCAGAAGCAGGAGCGCGCCCGAGGAGTCGGCCAGCCACTCCCAGACCGGCATCGACAGATCAGTCCTGGCCGGACTTCTCGGCGCCCTCGTCGAGCCGGCGCTTGGCCTCGTCGAAGTCGCTCTCGTGCGAGAGCTCGGCGCGGTCGCACAGGATCGACACCTGGTTGTTCGCCACCGAGATGAACCCGCCGTCGATCGCGGCGACCCAGTGGCCGTCGTCGACCGTGCGCACCTCGACCTGGCCCGGCTCGAGGACCGAGAGCAGCGGCGTGTGGTTCGCCATGATCCCGATCTCGCCGGCCAGCGTGCGGGTGTTGACGACCGTCGCCTCCCCGGACCAGAGCTGCCGGTCCGCGGCGACCAGTGAGACGTGCATCGTGTCTGCCATCACAGGCTCTTCTGGATCTCGTCCCACTTGCGCTCGACGTCGTCCAGACCGCCGCACATGAAGAACGCCTGCTCCGCGACGTGGTCGTAGTCGCCGTCGCAGATCTTGTTGAAGGCCTCGACAGTGTCCTCGATGGGGACCGTCGACCCCTCGAGGCCGGTGAACTGCTTGGCGACGTAGGTGTTCTGCGAGAGGAACCGCTGGATGCGGCGCGCCCGCGAGACGATCACCTTGTCCTCCTCGGAGAGCTCGTCGACACCGAGGATCGCGATGATGTCCTGCAGCTCCTTGTTGCGCTGCAGGATCTGCTTGACCCGGATCGCTGCGTCGTAGTGCGCCTGACCGATGTAGGCCGGGTCGAGGATCCGGGAGACCGAGGTCAGCGGGTCCACGGCGGGATAGATGCCCAGCGAGGCGATCTCACGCGACAGCTCGGTGGTTGCGTCGAGGTGCGCGAACGTGGTGGCCGGGGCCGGGTCGGTGTAGTCGTCGGCGGGCACGTAGATCGCCTGAAGTGAGGTGATCGAGTGGCCGCGGGTCGAGGTGATCCGCTCCTGCAGCGTCCCCATCTCGTCGGCGAGGTTCGGCTGGTAGCCCACCGCGGAGGGCATCCGCCCGAGCAGCGTGGAGACCTCGGAGCCGGCCTGGGTGAAGCGGAAGATGTTGTCGATGAA
>JBDTXF010000624.1:0-2002 GCA_040006355.1 Nocardioidaceae bacterium
AGACGCGCGGCGACCACCTGGTCGAGGACGCCGAGCGGCAGCGAGCCGGAGTCCAGCACGGCCGAGTGGAACGCCTTCACCGAGAACGCGGCCCCTTGCCGCTGCTCGGCCTCCGCGCGCATCCGCTGGATCTCCAGGCGCCCCACCATGTAGGACGTCGCCTGGCCCGGGGAGACGACGTAGCGGTCGACCTCCGGGCGCACCACGCCCTCGGCCAGAGGGGAGTTCGCGAGCAGGTAGTCGACGGCCTGCTGTCGGCTCCAGCCCAGGGCGTGCAGGCCGGTGTCCACGACGAGGCGGCACGCGCGCATCGAGTCCGCGGAGTACATCCCCATCCGGTCGACCGCCGAGCTGTAGAGCCCCATCTCGTCGGAGAGCCGCTCGGTGTAGAGCCCCCAGCCCTCGGCGTACGCCGAGTTGTGCAGGTGCTTGCGGAACTCCGGGATGCCCTCGAGCTCGCCGGCGATGGCGAGCTGGAGGTGGTGCCCGGGGATCCCCTCGTGGAACGCCATCGACTCGAGCTCGAAGGTCCCCCACGACGTGGGGTCCGTGGTGTTGATGAAGAACGTGCCGCCGCGGCTGCCGTCGGACGCCGGAGGGAAGTAGAACGCCTTGGCCCCGGTCTCGGTGGCCTGCACGGCACACCGCGCGCGCGGCAGCACCTCGAACCACTGCGGCATCGCGTCCCAGGCGCGCTGCATGGCGACCTCGGAGGCGGTGACCAGCTGGTCGCCGGTCTCGAAGTGCAGCCTCGGGTCGCTGCGCATCGCGGCGACGATCTCGTCGAGGTCGTCGGTGCCGACCACCTCGGGGCCGAGCGCGGTGTACTCCTCACCGAGCTTGGCCACCTGGGCCAGCCCGATGTCGTGGATCTCCTGGGCGGACTTCGTGGTGGTGGTGAAGTAGCGCAGCGTGCGGTCGTAGGTGTCCGCCCCGTCCGGGAGCCAGCCGAGCCCGCACCGGTCGTCGGGGCGGGCGCGGGCGAGCACCTCGTCACGGAGCACGTCGCGGTAGTGCTCGGCGGCGGGCCGCACCTGCTTCTGCACCACCGCGAGCAGCCGCTCGTGCCAGCGGGCGGCATCGACGCCCTCCGGCGGGTCCTGGACGCCGAGCAGCGGGTCCTGGTTGACCGGCGAGGCCAGCCAGGCGTCGATCTGCTCGACGGTGTCCGTCACCGCGAACGCGGCCGACGTGCGCCCGGAGGCGACGCCCTCGCGCTGGCGCTCGGCGAGGTCACCGAAGTACGTCGCGACGCCGGCCAGCTTCGACACCATCGCCTCGGCGACCTCTGGGTCGGGCACCGCCAGCATGCCGAGCACCAGGGGCAGGGAGACCTGGGGCCCGAAGATCGGGTCGGCGGCGAGCTCCGGCAGCCGCGCCTCGGCGAGGTCGGCGCGGGCCGTGGCGTCCGCGACCAGGACCGCGCGGGTGGTCCGCTGCTGGTCGTCGAGCGCACCCTCGTCGAGGGCCTCGGCGCGGCGCACGAACCCCCGCAGGCCGTCGACCACCTGGTCCTCGTGGGCGCGGGTGACGTCCTCGAACCGGTCGGCGAGGCCGTAGTGCCCCAGCAGGTGCGCCTCGGTGGGCTCGGCGACGAGATAGGCCTCGAAGTAGTCCGCGGCCAGCCGCTCGATCGTGTCGCTCACGCGAGCCCCAGCCGCTCGGCCGTCTCCTGGCGCATCTGCACCTTCCTGATCTTGCCCGTCACCGTCATCGGGAAGTCCTCGACGACCATCACGTAGCGCGGGATCTTGTAGTGGGACAGCCTGCCACTGCAGAACGCGCGGACCGCGGCGGCGTCCAGCGGCGTCGCACCTGTGCGCATCCTCACCCAGGCGCAGAGCTCCTCGCCGTACCTCTCGTCGGGGACGCCGATCACCTGGACGTCCTCCACGTCGGGATGGGTGTAGAGGAACTCCTCGATCTCGCGCGGGTAGACGTTCTCCCCGCCCCGGATCACCATGTCCTTGATCCGGCCGACGATGTTGCAGTAGCCGTCCTC
>JBDTXF010000625.1:0-2002 GCA_040006355.1 Nocardioidaceae bacterium
GATCACCGCGGTGGCCGACGCCGGCCGCGCCCTGGTGATCGCCTTCAACAAGTGGGACCTCGTCGACGAGGAGCGTCGCTACTACCTGGACCGAGAGGTCGAGCGCGACCTGGTCCGGGTCCAGTGGGCGCCGCGGGTGAACATCACCGCCAAGACCGGCTGGCACGTCGACCGGCTGGTGCCCGCCCTGGACGCCGCGCTCGACGGCTGGTCGACGCGGGTCTCGACCGGTGCGCTCAACTCGTTCCTCGGCCGGCTGATCGCCGAGCACCCGCACCCGGTGCGCGGCGGCAAGCAGCCCAAGATCATGTTCGGCACCCAGGTCTCCACCGAGCCTCCGACCTTCGTGCTCTTCACGAGCGCCGAGCTGGAGGCGTCCTACCTCCGCTTCATCGAGCGTCGGCTGCGCGAGGAGTTCGGCTTCGTCGGCAGCCCCGTGCACGTGCAGCAGCGCCCGCGCAAGAAGCGCGAGCGCCGCTGAGGCATGCCCTGCCGGCTAGGCGATCGGGCCGGTGCCCAACGTGAGCGTCTTGGTGTGGGTGGTGCTGTCGGTCGCCGTCCAGGTGATGCTGACGCTGTCACCCGGGGCGAGCTTGGCAATCGCGTTGTGCAGCGTGGTGGCCGTGGTGACCTTCGTTCCGTCGACCGCGGTGATCCGGTCTCCCGCGGCGATGCCGGCCGTGGCCGCGGCGGTGCCCTGGTAGACGCCCCGCACCGTGGTGCCGGTCTGGCCGAGCGCGACCCCGAGGAAGGCCGGGTTGCCATAGGCGTAGCGCGCACCGGTGACCCCGTTCTCCAGGTCGCCGGCGATGGAGAGCACCTTGTCGATGGGCACGGCGTAGCCGGTCACGTCAGACCCGCCGCTTGAGGCGGCGGTGGTCATCGCGACCACCTGACCGTCCTTGTCGTAGGTCGCTCCGCCGGAGTCCCCGGAGATGACCTCGGAGCTGATCTGCATCAGGCCGGTGAGCCGCTCGCCAGACGCCGTGCCATCGCCCTGGGTGGTGATCGACTGCTTCAGCGCGGTGATCCGGCCGCTGGCCGCGCTGAGGTAGCTCACCGTGCCGTTGGCATCGCCGACCGCAGTCACCGCGTCGCCCACCGCGGCCCCATCGGTGTCAGGGGTCACGGTGCTCAACCCCGAGGCGCCCGTCAGCTGCAGCACCGCGACGTCGTCCTTGGCGTCGGTCCCGACCACCTTCGCGACGTACGTCTTGCCGGTGGTCATCACCGTCACCTTGATCGACGTCGCGCCCTCGACGACGTGGTGGTTGGTCACCATCTCGCCGGTCGAGGTGAGCACCATCCCGGTGCCGGCGGCCTTGGCCTGGTCGTACTTCATCGTGGACACGATGCGCACCAGCCCGGTCAGCTGGGAGACCGATGCCTTGGTGGTGGAGTCCGTGGACTGGCTGCCGGACGATCCGCCGTACGGGTCGCTGAAGGGGTTGCTGCCCTGTCCCCGGGTCTCGCCACCACTGCCGTCGCTCTGACCGTCGGAGAACCTCCAGCCGTTGCCGGGGATCGTCTGGATGCCACCTCCGGAGGTGTCCGTGCTCTGGGTGCCACTCGAAGCGTCCGCCGTGCCCGGGGCCCCGCTGTGGTCGCCCAGGGCGTAGCCGGCTGCCACCCCGCCGGCACCGGCCACCAGCGCCGTAGCCGCCAGCCCCGCGATGAGGCGGCGCCTGCGGCGTGGCTGCTGCGGTCGCGGCGCCTCTGGCATGGGGTAGGGGAAGAGGCTCTGCTGGTGCTCGTCCATGGGTTCCTCCGAGGTGTCGGTGCTCGAGAACCAGACAACCCCCGCTTCCGGAGAGAATGCTGTGAACTTCGCCTGAAGCGGCTTTGCGCCACCGAAGAACTGACTGAGGAAGTCGTGGGAGCCCGATGCCCGATGCCCGATTCGGGCGCCGGGCGGTGCTGCGGTAAGGTTCTGGCGCCCGCTGGTCGCACCGCGATCGGGCGGGACTCGGGCTGTGGCGCAGCTTGGTAGCGCACTTGACTG
>JBDTXF010000626.1:0-1997 GCA_040006355.1 Nocardioidaceae bacterium
GGGCGAGGTCGCGCAGCTCGTCGGTGGTGTCGCCCATCGCGGACACCACCACGACGACGTCCTTGCCGGACTTCCTGGTCGCCACGATCCGCTGGGCGACGCGCTTGATGCCTTCGGCGTCAGCGACCGACGAGCCGCCGTACTTCTGCACGACAATGCCCACGACTCTCCCTCAGACGATGTGCGGGCCGGGGCACGACTCGGCCCGGCCACCGACGATCCTAGCGAGCCCGACCGAAGGATTTCCCGGCTGGGCGACTCACGACCGCGCCAGGCTCAAGGTTGTGCGGGATCGAGCAGATCGTCGGCGGCGGCGACCTGGTCCGCCTCACTCTCGAACTCGGCGTCGAGCCGGTCGTGCGCCACCACGGACTGCAGCGCCCGCAGCACGCCGCTGGCCTCGGTGCCCCAGGTGGAGACGTAGGAGAACTGCCACCACCACAGCGCCTCGCTGACCCGGCCGGAACGGTAGTGCGCGAGACCGTGCGCCAGCGCGGCGGCGATGCTGGTCAGGTCGTCCGAGAGCAACGACGAGACGAGCTCGGGCGGGTCGACGTAGGGGTCGAAGACCTCGCTGTAGGCGTCCACGCTCTCCAGCAGCACGGCCAGCCGCAGCCGCATCGCGTCGAGGTCGGGGTCCGGGCCGGCGTCCGGCTCGTACTCGTCCGCGGGGGTGAAGTCGCTGTGCACCCCGAGCCGGCCGCCGGCCAGGAGCACCTGGCTGACCTCGAGCAGCAGCAGGGAGATGGCGATCGAGCCGTCCGCCTCGCCGCGAGAGATGGCCCGCAGAGCGAGCAGGAAGCTGCCGACCTGGTCGGCGATCTGCTGGGCGAAGTCCTCGAGCTCGCTGTCCACCCCCTCGAGCAGGGCCTCGGCCGCCGTGACGGCGTCGTCGTTCGTCATTCGACCGATCGTCTCCCTTCGAAAGCCCGTCCGAGGGTGACCTCGTCGGCGTACTCGAGATCGCCTCCCACGGGAAGTCCACTCGCAAGTCTGGTCACGCGCAAGCCCATCGGGCGTAGCAGCCGCGTGAGATATGTCGCGGTGGCCTCGCCCTCGAGGTTCGGGTCGGTGGCCAAGATGACCTCGGTGACCGTGCCGTCGGCCAGTCGGGGCATCAGCTCACGGATCCTCAGGTCGTCGGGACCGATGCCGTCGATCGGCGAGATGGCCCCACCCAGCACATGGTAGCGGCCGCGGAACTCACGGGTCCGCTCGATCGCCACGACGTCCTTGGGCTCCTCCACCACGCACAGGACCGCCGGGTCGCGCCGAGGATCACGGCAGATCCGGCAGGTGTCCTCCTCCGCGACGTTGCCGCAGACCGAGCAGAACTTCACCCGGTCCTTGACGGTGATCAGCACCTGCGCGAGGCGACGTACGTCGACGGGGTCGGCGGCCAGCAGGTGGAACGCGATCCGCTGGGCGCTCTTGGGGCCCACGCCCGGCAGCCGGCCGAGCTCGTCGATCAGGTCCTGGACGACACCTTCGTACATCAGAACCCGAGCTGGTGCCCGGGACCCGGACCGTCCTCGGGACCGTTCAGGCCACCGAGCCCGCCTGCGAGCGGCCCGAGCTTCTCCGCGGCGAGCGCCTCCGCCTTGGCCTTGCCGTCGCGGTAGGCCGCCACCAGGAGGTCCTCGAGGTCCTCGGTGTCCGCGGGGTCGAAGGAGTCCTTGCGGATCTTCACCCCGACCAGCTCTCCGGTGCCGTTGACGGTCACGGTCACGAGCCCGTCGCCGACGGTGCCCTCCACCGTCGCCTCCGCGAGCTCCTGCTGCGCGGACATCATCTGCTCCTGCATCTGCTGGGCCTGCTGGAGCAGTGCGTTCATGTCGAACCCGCCGTCGCCGAAGGGGTTCTGGTTCTCCGTCATCGCTGTCTCTCTCAAGTCCTGTTCGGTGGGTGCTGCCGATGCCGTGCGGGCACGGTCAGTCGTGCTTGATCTCCTCGATGATGCTCGCACCGAGCTCACGCTCGAGGAGCTGCGCACCGCC
>JBDTXF010000627.1:0-1989 GCA_040006355.1 Nocardioidaceae bacterium
TGGCGTTGTAGAGGAAGCTCTGCGTGATCATCAAGGTGGCGCCCAGCACCGTGCGAGTGGGGTAGAGCTTGAAGAACACGTAGAACAGCTGCTTCGGCGTGAGACCCTCACCAGCCTTGATCCACCGGGCCTCTGAGTCGTCGTGGTGCGGCAGCTCGCTGCCCGAGTCGCGGATCTCCTGCTCGATGCCCTTGACGATCGTCTCGGCCTCATCGGCGTGACCGTGGGTCAGCAGCCAACGCGGGCTCTCGGGGATGTGGCGACGAAGGTAGATGATGCCCAGGCCGAGGATCGGGCCGATGAAGAAGGCGATCCGCCAGCCCACGTCCTGCCCGAAGCGGCCGGTGTCGAGCAGGAAGGTGCTGGCCAAGGCACCGAGCGCCGCACCGGCCCAGTAGGTGCCGTTGATGGCCAGGTCGACGCGACCGCGGTGCTTGCCCGGGATGAGCTCGTCGATCGCGGAGTTCACCGCGGAGTACTCGCCACCGATGCCCATCCCAGAGACGAAGCGGAACAGCAGGAACACCCACATCGTCGGCGCGAGCCCGGATGCGGCGGCTCCGAGGAGGTAGACCACGAGGGTCAGGGTGAACATCTTCTTGCGGCCCCACGAGTCGGTCAGCCGGCCGAAGAACAGTGCGCCGGCGACCTCGCCGAGCAGGTAGACAGTCCCCGCGAGACCGACCTCGGAGCTGCTCATGTGCAGCGTCTTCTCGAAGCCGCCGGCGGCCACGATCTGGATCTCGAGACCATCGAGGATCCACGCAGTGCCCAGCCCGAAGATGACCATCCAGTGGAAACGGGTCCAGGGCATGTCGTGCATGCGCGCCGGAACCATGCTTCGGATCGGCTTGTCCTTCTCGGTCGTCGCCGCGGTCATGCGTCCCCTCCCGTCCGAGGCGCCCGGATGCCACAGCGACCGGATGCGCCAGATCCATCTGATACTCGACAAACCACCGCGAAATATCTGGTCCCGCACTTTTACTCGCACGCGCTGATCTGTCAAGGCATCGGCTCAGATGTGCTCCCCCGGAGCGTGCGGCCCGGCCTCCTGAAGCCGTGGCCTCCTGAAGCCGTGGCCTCGGTGTCGGTCGGGGTTGCGCGGACCACGGGAGAGCATGAAGGGTGGGCGGCATGAGTCAGCGTGCACGCCAGGGCGTTCCAGGAGTCTTCCGTCGCAAGCCCATCGGTCAGGAGGTCGACGCGTCGTTGGAGCGCAGCATCGGACTGTGGCAGCTGACGGCGATCGGGCTGGGCGCGATCATCGGCGCGGGAATCTTCGCGCTGGCCGGGCCGGTCGCCAAGGCCGACGCCGGTCCGGCGGTGTCGCTCTCGTTCCTGCTGGCCGGCTTCGCCAGTGCCTGCGCGGCCCTGTCCTACGCCGAGTTCGGCGGCCTGATCCCGCAGGCAGGGTCCGCCTACACCTACGGCTACGCCGTCCTCGGTGAGGTGGTCGGCTGGTTCATCGGCTGGGACCTGCTCCTGGAGTACACCGCCATCGTCGCCGTGGTCGCCATCGGTGTCTCGCAGTACATCTCCTTCCTGCTGACGTCGCTGAGCGTCGACCTGCCGGCCTGGATGCTCGGTGCGCCCGGCAGCGGCGACGGGCACCGCGTGGACCTGTTCGCGATCCTGCTGTGCCTGGGGGTGGCGTGGTTGTTGAACCGCGGCATCAAGACCAGCGCCCGGATCGAGACCTACCTGGTCTTCGTCAAGATCGCGATCGTGCTCGCCGTGATCGTCGTCGGGGTCTTCTACATCAAGGCCGACAACCTCACGCCCTACGTCCCGTTCGGGTTCAGCGGGGTCGCCACGGGCGCCGCGACCGTGTTCTTCGCCGTGTTCGGGTACGACGCGATGAGCACCGCTGCCGAGGAGTCCAAGGAGGCCGAACGCAACCTCCCGAAGGCGATCATCATCTCGCTGGCCATCGCGATGGTGCTCTACCTGATGGCCGCCACGGTGCTGACCGGCATGGTGAAGTACACC
>JBDTXF010000628.1:0-1984 GCA_040006355.1 Nocardioidaceae bacterium
GGCCGCACCGGGCGCAGGCCCACCCGGTGACCAAGGACGCCGGCCCGCGCCAGCAGCGGCACGAGCTCGATGGCCCGCTCGGCGAGCAGCTTCGCGACGTCCGGGTCGGGACGGCGGTCCCACTCCCCCTCGTCGTCCGTGCCGCCCACGACGATGTCGCGGCTGCGCGGGACGACGTACACCGGGCCGGAGCCGTCGAGCCACCACCGGTCCAGCCCCACCTGCTCGACGTAGACCACCTGGCCGCGCACCGGCATCATCGACGGGTCGTCGGCCATCCGCCGCGCCCCGAGCCCGGTGGCGTTCACGACCACGTCGGCCTGGTCCGGCAGTGCCGTGAGGGCCATCCGGGTGAGCGTGCCCCCGAGCGCCTCGACCCGCCGGACCAGCCACGGCAGGTAGACCGGCATCTCGAGGATCGGCGCCACGAAGCTCCACCCGTCGGCGTACGGCGCGGCGAGGGCCTCGACACGGGTGAGGGTCGGCACCGCGTCCCGCCACCACGGGTCGGACGTCCTCGCGTGGAGCACCTCGGTCCCCGGCAGCATCCGCACGCCACTGCGCTCGTCCTCGGCCAGCGCCTCGAAGGCGGTGTAGCTGATGGCCGACCAGGCCGTGACCCGTCCGAAGGGGTAGGCACGATGGGGATACCACAGGGCCGCCGCGACCGCCGAGGTCGTCTCCAGCGGAAGGTCACGCGCCACCACGTCGACGACGTGGCCGGCCTCCAGGAGCCGGACCGCACAGGACAGCCCCACGACGCCCGCGCCGACGACGATCACCCTGGCCATGCGAGGAGTCTGCCCTACCCCTGCTCACCCGTCCCGTGATAGTCGGTGATCAACACCGCTCCGCTCCGGTCGCTGACGACGGCCACGACGTAGGTCTCGTCGCCGCCTCGCACCACGCGGCAGACGATCCGCACACCGACCTCGGCGGGGTACGCCGCACGGTCACCGCAGTCGGGCTGCCGCCAGCCCCTCCGCCGCAGGATGTCCTCCAGCCGCTCGGTGGCCAGCACGCCGCTGGTCAGTCGGGCGTCGAAGCGCAGACCCGAGCCGGGTGCGCCCATCATCAGGTGCACCCGCACCTGGCCCACCAACCCGTCGACGTACCCGCGGCAGGTCATCGCACGAGGCACGGTCCCGTCCCAGTGGGGGCAGTCGAGGTAGTCCAGCTGCAGGCCGTCGCGCGCCACCCGGCGGGCCAGCTGGGCCGCCACCGGTCGCTCGAGAGCGTCCATCGGAACGCTCGGCGGCGGTCGGCGACCCGGAGCCGCCCCGCCGAGCGCCGGTGAGGACCCCGCGGAGGGACCCGTGCGCTCCGGGTGGTTGCCGGCGCTGCAACCGGCGAGGAGGGCGAGGGCCAGCACCGTGGCCGTCGCCGCCAGACGGAGGACCGCTGCTCGCCTGCGCACACCACCTCCAGCCTCTGGACCCCCGGGGACCTCGCCCCTGCCGACGATAGCCAGCGACGTCAACGACGGGCACGAGCAGCCTCGACCTCGCTGGCTCTCTCTTCCCGGGTCCGACGTGCGTCAGTCGAGGTGGTTCGCCGCGCGGATCTCGCGCAGGATGCCTGCCATGATCTCGGTCAGGCCGAAGTCCTTGGGCGTGAAGACCGCGGCGACGCCGAGCTCCTTGAGGCGTACGGCGTCGGCTGCCGGCACGATGCCGCCGACGATGACCGGCACGTCTTGGAGCCCCTCGGCGCGGAGCCCGTCGAGGACCGCCGGCACCAGCTCCATGTGGGATCCGGACAGGATCGAGAGCCCCACGCAGTGCACGTCCTCGGCGACCGCGGCGGCCACGATCTGCTCGGGAGTCAGCCGGATGCCCTGGTAGATCACCTCGAAGCCGGCGTCGCGAGCGCGGACCGCGACCTGCTCGGCGCCGTTGGAGTGGCCGTCGAGCCCGGGCTTGCCCACGAGCAGCCGCAGCCGGCCGCCCAGCTCCTCGCCGGTCCTGCGGACCGCCTCGCGGAC
>JBDTXF010000629.1:0-1983 GCA_040006355.1 Nocardioidaceae bacterium
CGTTCAAGGGCAACGACATCGAGCGGTTCTACCGCTACGGGCTGCTGGCCAACCCGGACCTGCGCATCTACAAGCCGTGGCTCGATGCCGAGTTCGTGCACGAGCTCGGCGGCCGCTCTGAGATGAGCCAGTGGCTCAGCGCCCGCGACCTCCCCTACCGCGACAGCGCCGAGAAGGCCTACTCCACCGACGCCAACATCTGGGGCGCCACCCACGAGGCCAAGACCCTCGAGCACCTCGACGTGTCCCTGGAGAGCGTCGACCCGATCATGGGCGTCCGGTTCTGGGACCCGGCCGTCGCCATCGAGCCCGAGGACGTCACGGTGCGGTTCGTCGCCGGCCGTCCGGTCGCCGTCAACGGCACCCACCACCCCGATGCGGTCTCCCTGGTGCACGCCGTCAACGAGATCGGCGGCCGCCACGGCCTCGGCATGTCCGACCAGATCGAGAACCGCATCATCGAGGCCAAGTCCCGCGGGATCTACGAGGCTCCCGGCCTGGCCCTGCTGTGGCTCTGCTACGAGCGGCTGCTCAACGCGATCCACAACGAGGACACCCTGGCCCACTACCACGCCGAGGGCCGCCGCCTCGGACGGCTGCTCTACGAGGGTCGCTGGCTCGACCCGCAGGCGCTGATGGTGCGCGAGTCGGTCCAGCGGTGGATCGCCTCGGTCGTCACCGGCGAGGTGACGGTGCGGCTGCGCCGCGGCGAGGACTACACGCTCCTGGCGACGTCGGGGGAGAACTTCTCCTACCACCCCGACAAGCTCTCGATGGAGCGCACCGAGAACGCCGCCTTCGGCCCCACGGACCGGATCGGCCAGCTCACGATGCGCAACCTCGACATCGCCGACTCCCGGGCCAAGCTGGAGCTCTACGCGACCCAGCCCCTCGACCAGGGCCAGGTCCTCGTCGAGCACGGGGTCCTCTTCGGGGAGCTCGAGGCCGGCGGTGCCGACCGGATCTCCAGCAACCCCACCGCCGAGGGTGACCAGGACCAGGACCTGGCCCTCGACCACGCGGCCATGGAGGCCGGCACCGACTGACCGGCCCGGCCCCGCAGCGGTCACGCGGCGGAGCTCCTCTGATACGAAGGACATCGTGACCTCGACGACCAACACCGGTGCGCTCTGGGGCGGACGGTTCGCCTCCGGTCCCTCGGCTGCGCTCGCCGCCCTCTCCTCCTCGACGCACTTCGACTGGCGCCTCGTGCCGTACGACGTGGCGGGCTCGCGGGCCCATGCGCGCGTGCTGCACACGGCCGGCCTGCTGACGGGGCCGGACCGGGACACGCTGATCGCGGGACTGGACCGGCTGGAGACGCGGTTCGACGCCGGGGACCTGCACCCGGACGCCTCCGACGAGGACGTCCACGGAGCACTCGAGCGGCTGCTGCTCGAGGAGGTCGGCGTCGAGCTCGGCGGCCGGCTGCGGGCGGGCCGCTCCCGCAACGACCAGGTGGCGACGCTGTTCAAGGCGTTCCTGCGCGACCACGCGCGACTCGTCGCAGGCCTGGTGCTCGACCTCGCGGACGCGGTCGCCGACCAGGCCGAGCAGCACCTCGGAGCGCCGATGCCGGGCCGCACGCACCTGCAGCACGCACAGCCGGTGCTGCTGTCCCACCACCTCCTCGCCCACGCCTGGCCGCTGGTGCGCGACGTCGGGCGGCTGCGCGACTGGGACGCCCGGGTCGCCGTCGACTCGCCGTACGGCGCGGGCGCACTGGCCGGCTCCAGCCTCGGGCTCGACCCGCAGGAGGTCGCCCACGACCTCGGCTTCACCGACTCGAGCCCGAACTCCATCGACGGCACGGCGGCCCGGGACTTCGTCGCCGAGCTCGCCTTCGTCGCATCGATGATCGGGGTCGACGTCAGCAGGCAGGCCGAGGAGGTGATCATCTGGGCGACCCGGGAGTTCGGCTTCGTGCAGCTCGACGACGCCTACTCCACCGGGTCGAGCATCATGCCGCAGAAGAAGAACCCC
>JBDTXF010000630.1:0-1976 GCA_040006355.1 Nocardioidaceae bacterium
GAGCCGATCCGCACCGACTCCTACGACGAGGGTGCCGCGGACGACCCGATGCTGGTCTTCAACGTGACCGACCAGGTGCGCGAGACCGTGCAGCAGACGCTGTACAAGCTGCTGATGCAGCGCCGCTCGGTCTTTCACTGAGACCGGCTCAGCGGACCCTCCGGCGCACCGCCAGAGCCGCCACCACCGCACCGGAGACGGCCCCGGCTGCGCCGGCCCCGAGCAGGCCGACCCGGGCGGCCTTGCGACCGGTGCGGTAGTCGCGGACCCGCCAGCCGTGCTGCCGGGCATGCTCCAGGAGCCGGTGGTCGGGGTTGACCACCACCGGGTCCCCGACGAGGTTGAGCATCGGCAGGTCGTTGTAGGAGTCCGAGTAGGCCGAGCAGCGCGCGAGGTCGAGGCCCTCGCGAGCGGCCAGCGCGGCCACCGCCTCGGCCTTGGCCGGCCCGTGCATCATCTCGCCGACCAGCAGGCCGGTGTAGACGCCGTCCACGTGCTCCGAGACTGTGCCGAGCGCGCCGGTCAGCCCCAGCCGCCGGGCGATGATCCGGGCGATCTCGATGGGCGCCGCGGTGACCAGCCAGACCCGCTGGCCCTGGTCGAGATGCAGCTGCGCGAGGGCCCGGGTCCCCGGCCAGATGCGGCCGGCCATCGCCTCGTCGAAGATCTCCTCGCTCAGCTCCTCGAGCTCGGTGACCCGGTGGCCCTTGATGAAGGCGAGCGCGCTGGCCCGCGCCTCGGCGACGTGCTCGGGGTCCTCGACCCCCATGAAGCGGAAGTAGGCCTGCTTCCAGGCGGCGCCCAGGATGTCGCGCTTGGTGAAGAACTCGCGGCGGTAGAGCCCCCGAGCCAGGTGGAAGATCGAGGCGCCCTGCATGATCGTGTTGTCGACGTCGAAGAAGGCCGCGGCCCGCAGGTCGGGCGGGGTGGCCAGGGACGACTCCACCTCCGCGACCGCGGCCGATGCCTCACCGGCCAGCCGGGAACGGCTGCGCAGGTCCGGCGAGCCGGCGCGCGACGTACGTCGTGAGGCAGGTGCCTGGCTCCGTCCGGGGTCACGCCGTGGGGCACTCACGAGCCAACCCTAGTGCCCCGGGCGGGCCCCCGGGATGTGCGAGACTCGGGCGTGTGACCGTCCATCTCGCCGAGCTGCTGTCACGCGCCGCTCGCGAGGCCGGCCCTCGGGTGGCGCTGGTCGACGTGGGGACCGGACGGCGGGTCACCTGGTCCGAGCTGGACGCCGAGGTGGACCGCGTCGCGCAGGGCTTCAACGCGCTCGGCCTGGTGGCGGGCTACCGGGTGGTGATCGGGCTCATCAACCGGACCGAGTTCGTGACCTCCTACCTCGGCGCGCTGCGCGCGGGACTCGTCGCGGTGCCGGTCAACCCGCGCTCGGCCACCGGCGAGCTGGTCAGGCTGGTCGCCGACTGCGGTGCCCGCCTGGTGGTCGCCGACCGCACGACCGTCACCACCGTCCGCCAGGCGGTGGCGGGGCTGGAGGACGCTCTGGTCGGTGCGGACGAGGATCTGCGCCGGCGCACGGCGGTCCCCCGGATCGTCGTGGTCGCGGCGCCGACGCTGCCGGGAGAGACGACGTATGACCAGCTGGTCTCCGCACCGGGCACCGGGACCCCGGGCACCCGGGACCCCGAGCGCCTGGCCGTGCTCCTCTACACCAGCGGCACGTCGGGACGCCCGCGCGCCGCGATGCTGAGCCACCGGGCGCTGCTCGCCAACGTCGAGCAGGCTGCCCGCGTCGACCCGCCGATGCTGAGCGGTGACGACGTGGTGCTCGGGGTGCTGCCGCTGTTCCACGTCTACGGCCTCAACGCCGTGCTGGGGCTGGTGCTGCACCAGCGGGCCCGGCTGGTCCTGGTCGACGGGTTCGACATGGAGGACTCGCTGGTCGTCATCGAGGACGAGGCCGTCACGGTCCTCCCGGTCGCGCCGCCGGTGTTCGCCTACTGGCAGGCCGT
>JBDTXF010000631.1:0-1971 GCA_040006355.1 Nocardioidaceae bacterium
GCTCGTGACGCGGCCTGGGCAGGAGGAGCTTGGTCTCCACCAGCGGGTGGGCCATCGGCGCTCCCCTCCCGGGCGCCGGGCTCGACGCCTCCCGAGCGTAGGGCAGAAACCCGCCGGCTGGTGGCGCTGGTGGGCCACGGCTGAGCGCGGCTCGCCGTCAGTGCGTAGGCCCGGACGCACCGGCCTGCGCGTGAGTGTGCATCCGCTCTCCGGGGCGGCCGAAGATGCTCAGGACCTCGGCCGGACCGTCGCCGGTGCTGCCGAACCAGTGCGGCACCTGGGTGTCGAACTCGGCTGCCTCACCGACCCCGAGGACGACGTCCTGGTCGCCCAGCACGAGCCGCATCCGACCGGACAGCACATAGAGCCACTCGAAGCCATCGTGGGTGCGCGGCCTCGGATCCGACAGTGAGGTGGGGATGACGATCTTCCAGGCCTGGATGCCGCCCGGCCGGGTCAGCGGAAGCACCGTGCGCCCGTTGACGCGTCGTGGCTTCAGCCGGATGCGCGGGTCACCGACCTCAGGGGCGCCGACGAGGTCGTCGATCGGCACCCGGTAGGTCTGGGCGAGGGGCAGCAGCAGCTCCAGGCTCGGTCGCCGCTGCCCGTTCTCCAGCCGCGACAGCGTGCTCTTGGAGATGCCCGTCAGGCGGGCGACCTCGGTCAGGGTGACGCCACGCTGCTCGCGCACCCGCCGCAGCCGGGGACCGACCAGGTCGAGGGCGGCCGCGATCGGGGACGGGGCCCTCTGGGCGGTGTCGGGCACGGCTTCGGCTGGGGTGCTGCGGGACGGTGCCATGGGTTCATTGCACCGCGCGGTTCCCGGGTTCGGCAACAGCCGTTGTCGCGAGCGTCCGGTCCGGTGACTCTGGGTGGCATGAACGAACTCGACGTGGTGGTGGTCGGCGGAGGCGCCGCCGGCCTCTCAGCAGCCCTGGTCCTCACCCGCGCCCGTCGCCACGTCGTCGTGGTCGACGCAGGTCAGCCGCGCAACGCATCGGCGGCACACATGCAGGGCTTCCTCGGTTCCGACGGTCTGCCGCCCAGCGAGCTGCTCGCGGCCGGACGCTTGGAAGTCGTTGGCTACGGAGGTGATCTCGTGTCCGGGACCGTTGCCGGCATCACTCGATGCGCTCAGACCGGCGCACACGATCGCCGGTGGTTCGACGTCGTCCTCGAGGACGGACCCGCGCTGCGCACCCGCCGCGTCCTGGTCACGACCGGGCTTCGCGACCAGGTCCCGGACATCCCCGGAGTCCGTGAGCGGTGGGGCCGCGACCTGCTCCACTGCCCCTACTGCCACGGCTACGAGGTCCGCGACCAGCCCCTCGGCGTCCTCGGCGGCCACCCTGACGCACTCGACCAGGTCATCTCCCACGCGCACCTGATCCGGCAGTGGTCCGAGGACGTCGTGCTCTTCACCGATGCCGCCGCCCTGACCGTCGACCAGCGCCAGCATCTCGTCGCACGCGCCATCGGAGTCGTCGAGGAGCCCGTCGCACGCCTGGTGGTCGAGAACGACCGGCTCACCGGGGTCGAGCTCCGGTCCGGCCGCGTCGTACGGCGCACCGCCGTGTTCGTCCGACCCCGCTTCGTGCCCAACGATGGTCTGCTCGTCGGTCTGGGCTGCGCCACCCAGGACACCGGGTGGGTGGCCACCGACGCGACCGGCCGCACCAGCGTGCCGGGCGTCTGGGCGGCCGGGAACGCCGTCGACCCGCGCGCCCAGGTCATCACCGCAGCCGGTGAAGGCTCCGCAGCAGCCATCGCGATCAACAACGACCTCGTCGAGGAGGACCTGCCGATCGCGGTCGCGAGCTTTCGCCTCGGCCTCCCGGTCTGACCGTCAACGACCCACCCACCCAAGGAGCATCGCCATGTCCAACCCCCAGACCGCGCAACGCGGCAACCCCGTCCCGCCGCCCACCAAGCACCAGCTCGCGCTGATGATCTGGGTCGCCGTCTTCCCGA
>JBDTXF010000632.1:0-1955 GCA_040006355.1 Nocardioidaceae bacterium
CGCCGGGTCAGCGGGTTCAGAAGCCGACGCGCGGGGTGACCTCGCCGCGGACGACCTTGCCCTTGGCGTGGGCGCTGTCGCGCAGGGCGGCCTGGAACGCCACCATCCGGGTCCGGAGGGCCTCATCGGACGCCCCCAGGATGCGTACGGCGAGCAGGCCCGCGTTGCGCGCGTTGCCGGCGGCGACCGTCGCGACCGGCACCCCGGCCGGCATCTGGACGATCGAGAGCAGCGAGTCGAGACCATCGAGGTGCCGCAGCGCCACCGGGACGCCGATCACCGGCAGCGGCGTGACGGCGGCCAGCATGCCCGGCAGGTGAGCCGCTCCCCCGGCGCCGGCGATGATCACCGACAGCCCGCGCCCCGCCGCGTCCCGGCCGTAGGCGAGCATCTCCTCGGGCATCCGGTGCGCCGAGACGACGTCGGCCTCGTAGGGCACGCCGAACTCCGCGAGCGCCTCGCCGGCGGCCTTCATCGTCGGCCAGTCCGAGTCGGAGCCCATCACGATCCCGACCACCGGTCCTGCTGCGTCAGCCATCCGCCTACTCGCTCTCGTTGCCGAGGTCGCCCCGGAACCACGCGGCTGCGTGCCGGGCCCTCCTGCGTACGTCGTCCAGGTCCTCGCCGTACGCCGTGACGTGGCCGACCTTGCGTCCCGGCCTCACGGACTTGCCGTAGAGGTGCACCTTGAGGAACGGGTCGCGGGCGAAGACGTGCGGGTAGCCGCCGAAGAGGTCCTCCGACAGCGCACCGTGGTCCCCGCCCAGGATGTTCACCATCACCGTCCAGGGGGCGCGGGCCTCGGGGGCGCCGAGTGGCAGGTCGAGCACGGCGCGCAGGTGGTTCTCGAACTGGCCGGTGACCGCGCCGTCCATGCTCCAGTGCCCGGTGTTGTGCGGCCGCATCGCGAGCTCGTTGACCAGCACCCGGCCGTCACGGGTCTCGAAGAGCTCGACGGCGAGGATGCCGGTGACGTCGAGCTCGCCGGCCACCGTCATCGCGATCCGCTGCGCCTCGTCGGACAGCGCCGGGTCCAGGTCCGGTGCCGGAGCGGTGACCTCGAAGCAGATGCCGTCCTGCTGGACCGACTCGACGACGGGGTAGGCCGCGACCTGACCCGACGGCGACCGGGCGACCAGTGCAGACAGCTCGCGACGGAAGTCGACCTTCTCCTCGGCCAGGATCGCGACGCCGGTCGATGCCGCCACAGCGAAGGCGTCCGCGCACTCCTGCTCGGAGGACACCACCCACACGCCCTTGCCGTCGTAGCCGCCCCGGGTGGTCTTCAAGACGACCGGGAAGCCGCCCAGCGACGCGGCGAAGTCGACGGCGGCGGCGACGTCGTCGACCACGCGGTGCCGCGGGCTGGGGATGCCGAGCGTGTCCAGTCGCTCGCGCATCACGCTCTTGTCCTGGGCGTGCACCAGCGCACCGGGGCCGGGGCGGCAGGCGTGGCCCTCGTCGCTGAGCGTGCGCAGGTGCTCGGGGGGCACGTGCTCGTGGTCGAAGGTGACCACCGTGCACCCGGCGGCGACCGAGCGCAGCGTCTCGAGGTCGCGGTAGTCCCCGACCAGCGGGTCGCGGACGACCTGGGCGGCGGAGACCTCGGGACCCTCGGCGAGCAGCCGGATCCTGACGCCGAGCGCGATGGCGGCCTGCGCCATCATGCGAGCGAGCTGACCCCCTCCCACGACCGCGAGGGACGGGGCGGCTGCTGGCTCGGTCACGCCAGGAGCCTAGCCACCCCGAGCGGCGCCGCCGTCAGGAGGCGGACTTCGCGGTGACGGGCAGCTCGGCATAGACCGGCGCGGTGACCTCGAAGCGCAGCCCGCGGCCGCGGATGGTGGTGATCAGGGTGGGTCGTCGGGTGTCGTCGCCGAGCTTCTTGCGGACCCAGCCCAGGTGCACGTCGATGGTCTTCGCCGAGGTCCAGAAGTTGGTCTGCCAGACGTCCC
>JBDTXF010000633.1:0-1947 GCA_040006355.1 Nocardioidaceae bacterium
GGTGCGGATCAACCCGAGCCGGGCCGGGTCCTACCTGCGCGCCCGGACCCAGGGTCGGGCCGAGGCGGCCAAGACCGTCGGTGCCGCCCGGCGGCTGGGGATCTCCCCGCGCAGCACGCTGTGGTACGACCTCGAGGGTTTCGACACCTCGCCCACGACCTGTCGCGAGTCCGCGCTGAACTTCCTGTCCGCGTGGACCACGCGCCTGCACCGGCTCGGCTACCGCTCCGGGGTCTACTCCAGCGCCGCCTCCGGCCTGCGCATGCTCGACGACGCGCGAGCGACCCGGCCCGGTCGCTTCTCGCTGCCGGACCAGGTCTGGATCGCGGACTGGAACGGTCGCGCTGACACCACGTCGTCCTACGTGCGCGGCACCGGCTGGACGCCGCACCGGCGGGTGCACCAGTATCGCGGCGGGCACGACGAGACCTATGGCCGCGTCACCATCAACATCGACCAGAACTGGCTCGACGTGGGGCGCGGCTCGACGCTCGCCCGGGAGCGGGCGCACTGCGGCGGCGCCGCGACCTACAACTACGCGAGCTACCCGACCCAGCGGGTCGCAACGACCGGGGCGCGCGTCAAGACCCTCCAGTGCCTGCTGGCGTCCAGGGGCGCCTATGCCGGCCGGGTCGACGGTGCGTACGACGCGGGGCTGGGCGCCGCGGTCAGCCGCTACCGGGTCAGCCGCGGGCTGCACGCCGGCCCGACGACGACCGTCTCGACCTGGGTGGCGCTGCTGTCCCAGGGCGCCGACCCGGTGCTCAAGGTCGGCTCCGCCTCGGTCAGCGTGCGCCGGGTGCAGCGCGCGCTGAACGCCGCGGACGCCGCGGGTCTCCGCGTGAACGGGGTCTTCGACCCGGCGACGACAGGCGCGGTCAACCGCTACCGCTCCTCGCTCGGCCTGTCCCGCACCGGGGTGGTGACCCCGGCGGTCTGGCGCCGGCTCATCGCCGGCCGGCGCTGACCGGGCTCAGCCCAGGGCCGCGGGCAGCGTCGCCGACCAGGCGGCCCGCAGGTCCGCGAGCGGCAGGCTGAACTGGTCCTGCACGTCGAGGACCGCGCCCGCCCCGGAGCCGTCGGTGACGCCGATGCGCAGGTGCGGGAAGCCCCGCGCGGCGCACATGTCGGTGAACCGGACCTCCTCCGAGCGCGGCACGGCGACCAGCACCCGACCCGCCGACTCGCTGAACAGCGCGACGAACGGGTCGATGCCGTCGGGCAGCCAGACCCGGGCGCCGACGTCGTTGCGCAGGCAGGACTCCACCAGCGCCTGGGCGAGCCCGCCGTCCGACAGGTCGTGGGCGGCGTCGACGAGACCGTCGCGCGAGGCGTTCAGCAAGATGTCCGCGAGCTCCCGCTCGGCCGCCAGGTCCACCACCGGGGGCAGGCCCCCGAGGTGACCGTGCGCCACCAGTGCCCACTGCGATCCTGCGAGCTCGTCGCGGGTGGTGCCGAGCAGGTAGATCTGCTGGCCCTCGGAGAGGAACCCCGACGGGGTGCGCCGGGCGACGTCGTCGATCACGCCGAGGACCGCGACCACCGGGGTCGGCAGGATCGCGGTCTCGCCGGTCTGGTTGTAGAGGCTGACGTTGCCGCCGGTCACCGGGATGCCGAGCGTGCGGCAGCCCTCGGCGAGCCCGCGGGTCGCCTCCGCAAGCTGCCACATGACCGCAGGGTCCTCGGGCGACCCGAAGTTCAGGCAGTCGCTGATCGCCAGCGGCCGGGCCCCGGAGGTGGCGACGTTGCGGTAGGACTCGGCGAGGGCCAGCTGGGCGCCGGTGAAGGGGTCGAGCAGGGCGAAGCGGCCGTTGCAGTCGGTGGACACCGCGACCCCGAGCCCGGACTCCGCGTCGACGCGGACCATCCCGGAGTCCTCGGGCTGGGCGAGCACGGTGTTGCCCTGCACGTAGCGGTCGTACTGGTCGGTGATCCAGGACTTGTCGC
>JBDTXF010000634.1:0-1946 GCA_040006355.1 Nocardioidaceae bacterium
TGCCGGTGCCGTTGGGTCCGACGACGCCGATCTTGGCGCCGTGCAGGAACGAGAGAGTGACATTGTCGAGGACGACCTTGTCACCGTGGGCCTTGCGCACGTTGCGCAGTGTGAAAACATACTCAGCCATGATCGTGAAGCCTACGGGGGGCGGCCCGCGGGCTGAAATCGCGACCGCTGCACCTCAGGCCACCCGGCTCGTCGAGGCCTCGCTCACCGCCTCCCGCTGGCGACCCATGCTGTCGAGCTGCGGGAGGTCGACCTCGGTGTCGTGGATGATCTCCTTGACGGCGCTCTCGGCCTCGTCGTCGCCCTCGGCGCGGTCCGGCCGCGCCGCCTTCACGTAGACCGACGTCCCCCGGCTCAGGTCGTGCCCGACGTGGCTGGCCTCCACCACGTAGGTCACCGAGCTCTTGCCGTCCTCCCGCTCCCACACGTCGGTGCGCAGCCGGCCGTGCACGAGGACCGGCTCGCCCTTGCGGACCGACTCGCGGACGTGGTCGGCCAGGGTCCGCCAGCAGGTCACCGAGAACCACGAGGTGGGTCCGTCCACCCAGTCGCCGTTGCGCTTGCGGATCCGTGGGGTCGTCCCCACCCGGAAGTTGGCCACACTGCCCTGGGCCGTCACCCGGTGGACCACCTCGTTGCCCACCCATCCCTGGAACGTCACGGATGCTTCGTTCATCTTGGCTCCTCGCCTCGCGTCGGTTGCTGTCGGAGCCCACGCTCCCCCGCGTACGACGATCGAGCCGGTCGTCCTGCGCAGCCGGTGGACAACTGCGGGGTCGCCGTGGCTGGGGACCGCTCAGCGCAGCGCGTCAGCGAGACCGGAGCGGGTCGCGCGGTAGGCCTCGACCTCGGCCTGGACCGGCTCGATCACCAGCCGCTCGGTGACCTCGCCGATCGCGGACCGCAGCCGCCGGTCCGCCGACCTCGCCCTGGCCCGGGCCGACCACCGGACCACGGCCTTGCAGACCAGCCCCAGCAGGATCCCCAGGGCGACGCCGCCGAGCAGGAGCAGCGTCGGCAGCGGGAGGCCGAAGGAGTCCGGGGTCGCGGGCGGCGAGACCTGCAGGTAGCCGAGGACCGCGAGCAGGAGCAGCCACAGGCCGCCGACCAGGGCGGCGGCCATCAGCAGCCACTGCAGCACTCGCACCGACCGCCACCACACCGGTGTCCGGGAGACGCCAAGGTCGGTGGAGGTGACGGCCCGGTCGAGCGCGTCGTTGAGATCCGGCAGCCGGGACACCGACGCGCGGCGCACCGCGCTCGCCCAGGGCGGGGAGAGCTCGGCGCCGACGTCGTCGGAGACCGCCCGGACCGCCGTGTCGACGCGGGCCCGCTGCACCAGCGTCGTCTGCGGCACCGACGCCCGGGCGCTGGCGGTCAGCTCCCTGCCGCGGACGCCCAGATCCAGGTGCAGCCGGCGCAGCGGATCCGGCTTGAGGCGACTCAGCCACGAGGTGACCGGCCAGCCGGTGGCCGCGGCGGCACGACGGCGGGTGGACACCTCGACCGCACGCACCACGGTCGGCACCCCCGCTGCATCCGCGAACGCGCCGACCAGCTCGGTCTTGCGGGCGCGCGCGAGGTCCCCGGGCTTCGCGTCGCCGTTGGCGTCCTGCATCCGCCGAGCGACCGAGGAGACGTCGGCCATCAGCCGGGCCTTGACGGCCTTCTTGGCGCTCACCTGACGACTGATCGCCGCGGTGAGCTCCGGGATGCCCTCGCCGTGACGAGCCGACGTGGTGAGCACCGGCACGTCCCCGAGCCCGTCGTCGGCCAGCAGCCTCCTGAGGTCGCCCACCATCGCCGCACGTCGTGCCTCGGGGACCTCGTCGATGTGGTTCAGGACGACCAGCATGATCTCGCGGTGGCCGTTGAGCGGGCGGAGGTAGCGGTCGTGGATCGCGGCGTCGGCGTACTTCTGCGGGTCGAGCACCCAG
>JBDTXF010000635.1:0-1944 GCA_040006355.1 Nocardioidaceae bacterium
GATCGACCCGGCCCACGACTTCGACAAGAACACCTGGCACTCCCTGGAGCTGACCAGGCGGCTCGACGAGATGGTGGCCACCGGCTGGCCGGTCCTGGTGTCGCTGTCGCGCAAGGACTTCGTCGGCGAGACGCTCGACCGGCCCGTCGACAGGCGGCTGTCCGGCACCCTCGCCGCGACCGCGGTCAGCGCCTGGCAGGGGGCCAGGGTCTTCCGCGCGCACGACGTCGCCGAGACCCGAGAGGTGCTCGACATGGTGGCCGCCATCGCCGGCACCCGGCCCCCGGCGCGCGTCGTGCGCGGTCTGGCCTGACCGCTACCCTCGCCAGCGATGATCCTCGCCGTCGCGCTCGTCCCGCACCCGCCGCTGCTCCTGCGCGAGCTGGGGGGCGCCCAGGACCCGGTCGCCGACCTGCGCGCCGCGGTGCTGGCGGCGGTCCGCGCCGTCACCGCCGGGGCCGAGGAGGTCGTCGTGGTCGGGCCGGCGGCGGCGACGGGCGGCTGGGACGTCGCCGAGCCCTTCGACGTCCGGAGGTACGGCGCGACGGGGGAGCGGCCCGCGCGCCGGGGCCTGCCGCTGTCCCTCGGGGTGGGCAGGCGGGTGCTGGGTGAGGCCGGCTGGACCGGTCCGGTGGAGCTCGTCGCGGTCGCCTCGGACGCTTCGACGCCCGACCTCGAGGCGCTGGCCGACCGGCTGGCCGACCGGCCGGGCCGGACCGCGCTGCTGATGCTCGGCGACGGCAGCGCGAGCCGGGGGGAGGGGGCACCGGGCTACCTCGACGAGCGGGCGTTCCCCTTCGACGACGCCCTGGCGAGGTCGCTGGCGGACGGCGACGCCACCGCGCTGCTCGGGCTCGACGTCGCCCTCGCCGAGGAGCTGGTGGTCCTCGGCGCCGCGACGTTCCGGCTGCTGGGCGCGGTCGGGGTGCGGACGGGCACGACGTACGAGACGGCGGTGGGGTTCCGCGGCGACCCCTACGGTGTGAGCTACCTGGTGGCGACCTGGCGGCTCAGCGAGGGGTGATGAGCAGGGCCTGGGCGGAGCGGGCGACCAGGCCGCGCTCGTCGTAGACCCGGGAGACGGCCATCCCGACGCTGCCGGTGCTGAGCGTGGTCTCGGCATCCACGCAGACCCACTCGCCGACCGGCGGGCGCAGCACGTGCACGGTCAGCTCGGTGTTCAAGAAGCGCCAGTGGGCCAGGTCGAGCTCCGCGGAGATGCCGGAGGCCGAGTCGACGCACGTCATCACCCGCTCGACGCCGCCCATCGGCTCGCCCTCGACGAGCTGGACCCGCGGCCGCATCCAGACCACGCCGGGGCCCGGCCGGTCCACGCCGCCGTTCACCCACCGCCACTCGATGGCGTCCATGTAGCCGCTGGACCAGATCGCCGGCAGGTCCCGCTGCACCCCGTCGGCGAGGGCGTACGGCGCCGGGTCCGGGTCCTGCACGGGGCCGTCGTCGCTCGCCGGGAACAGCCAGGCCGTCGCACGGGCGCAGGTCCGGCCGCGCGCCTCGTCGTACACCGTCGCCTCGCACATCTCCACCGTCCGCCCGGGACGCACGACGGCCGCGTCGACGCGCAGTGGCCCGACCGGGACCGGCCCCAGCAGCTCCATCGTGACCCGGCCGACCAGCCGCTGGACACCGTCGCGCTCCAGGCCCTCGACGGCCCGGGTGAGCAGGGCGGCGGGCGGCCCGCCGTGCTGGCTCTCGGGTCCCCACGGGCCCGCCGTGCTGGGGGTGGAGGAGAAGTGGCCAGGACCGTCGGGGACGTAGAAGGGCTGCACAAGAGCCATCATGCCGAAGCCCGGTCAGGTGACCTGGCACACCCCGGCAGAACCGATTCGCTGATCGACCGGCGCCCTGTGTATCCTTCCTTGCGCCTTGCCCCTTTAGCTCAGTCGGTAGAGCGTCTCCATGGTAAGGAGAAGGTCTACGGTT
>JBDTXF010000636.1:0-1943 GCA_040006355.1 Nocardioidaceae bacterium
GACCCGTAGGTCGGTCAGCTTCACCAGTCGTGTGGGAGATGGCGCCTCGAGCAGCACGACCAGGAGAGGTGAGGTGCACGGCGCTCGACCGGAACTCTCATGGTGCTCTCATCGACGGTCCTTCACGCTGCGGGCATGAAGATCTCAGAGGCTCTGAAGTCCAGGCGTCTTCCCGCCCTGGCCACAGCGATCTCCGTCATGGCCGCCGTGAGCGCCTGCAGCGGGACCACGACCTCGGGCGCGGCCCCCACGCCGACTGCGCCCGCGAGCGCCCCCTCCGCGGCAAGCTCTGCGCCGCGCCCCGCGGCTCCCTCAGGCTCGGCTTCCGCGGCCACGTCGGTGGCTCCGGTTCCCGTGGAGAGCAACCCTCCTGGTGACATCCCGGACAACCTCGCCTTCGTGAAGTACACGAACACGTCGGGTGGCTATGCCTTCACCCACCCGGAGGGCTGGGCGCAGACTGGCACCGGCAACCAGGTTCGGTTCACCGACAAGCTCAACGGGCTGACTGTCGACAGCCTCCCGGCGTCACAGACACCCACGGTGGCAAGTGCGCGCTCCACCGACGTGCCGCGTCTGCGGCAGTCCGTGCCGGCCTTCCAGCTGCGCGACGTCTCAGCCATCACTGTCCCGGGTGGCTCGGGCGTGCGCGTCGTCTTCCGCCGCAACTCCGACCCGGACGCGGTGACCGGCAAGGTCTACCGCGACGAGGTCGAGGAGTACCTCGTCTTCAGCTCGGGACGCCTGGTCCGGATGGACCTCTACGGACCCGTCGGGGCGGACAACGTCGACGCCTACCGGACCATGTCCCAGAGCCTGAGCATCCGATGACCCCGACCACTGGGCCGTCCGAGAACGTCCTGGAAGCCAGGGGCCTGCACCGATTCTTCCGCCGCGGCGGGGAGGAGATCGCGGCACTGCGGGACGTCTCGATCACAATGGCCCCGGGCGAGCTCGTCGCCGTCGTCGGTCCTTCGGGTTCCGGCAAGTCCACGTTGCTGAACCTCATCGCCGGCCTGGATGACCCGGACGGCGGATCCGTCCGCGTCGCGGGACGACAGCTGAGCCACGAGTCCCCGAGCAGCCAGGCGCGACTGCGCGGTGAGCTCATCGGGGTCCTCACCCAGACCAGCGGTCTCGTGGAGCACCTCGACGTCCTCGACAACCTTCGGCTGGCGGGCTCCTTCCGGACCACTGTTCCGTCCACGGATGAGCTCTCTGCCCTGCTGGAGTCCGTGCAGCTGGCCGATCGTGCCCACGCACGTCCCTCGACCTTGTCGGGAGGGGAGACCGCCAGGGCCAACCTTGCCGTGGCCCTCGCCGGTGGTCCGCGTCTGCTGCTGGCCGATGAGCCGACCGCCGAGGTGAGCACGGGCGAGGAGGCCGCGCTCCTGGGGCTGCTCCGTGAGCTGCAGCCTGGCAACGGCGCGACGCTGCTGGTCACCCACTCCCCCGGTGTGGCAGAGGCAGCAGATCGGGTGCTGCACCTGGTCGACGGGCGGGCCACATGAACGACCCGTCCGGGACCCCGTTGACATCGACTCGTGGTCTCGAGGTCCGCTACGGCCAGAGCGTGATCCTGCACGGCGTCGACCTCGACATCGCGGCCGGCTCGCATGTCGCCCTGACCGGTCGGTCAGGCAGCGGCAAGACCACGCTGCTGCTGGTCCTGGCGGGGCTCCTTCCACCTTCGGACGGCGCCGTCAGCTGGCCCGGCCTCTCGCCTGAGCCTCGTGTGCGACGCGGTCAGATCGGCATGGTGTTCCAGGCGCCCTCGCTCATGCCCGAGCTCTCCGCCCTCCAGAACGTCACCCTCCCGCTCCGCCTGCGGGGCGCCGACGTCGACGAAGCCCGGGGCGTGTCCCTGCGGGCGCTGGCCAGCGTCGCGGCCGCGGATCTCGCTGACGCACTGCCATCCGAGCTCTCCGGGGGGCAGCAGCAGC
>JBDTXF010000637.1:0-1942 GCA_040006355.1 Nocardioidaceae bacterium
GCGTGGTGGTGGTCGGCGAAGCACGGGACGGACTCGAGGCGGTCGACGTGTGCCGGCGCACGGCACCCGATGTCGTGCTCATGGATGTGCGGATGCCACACCTCGATGGTCTCTCCGCGACCCGCACCATCCTGGCCGACCCCGCCTGCCGAGGAACCCGGGTCGTGGTGCTGACCACCTTCGACGAGGACGAGCTCGTGCTGGAGGCGCTGCGCGCGGGCGCCAGCGGGTTCCTGCTCAAGGACACCCGGCCGACCCAGCTCCTCGAGGCGATCGAGGTGGTGGCCGGCGGTGAGGCGCTGTTGCACCCGCGCGTCACCCAGCGCCTGATCGAGAGGCTCGCCGCAATTCCGATCCCGAGGCCGGCGGCGTACGACGACGGGCTGACCGACCGCGAGCGCGACGTGCTTCTCGCGGTTGCGCGGGGATCGTCGAACCACGAGATCGCGGCTCAGCTGCACCTCGGCTACGGCACCGTGAAGACCCACGTCAGCCACCTCCTCACCAAGCTGGACTGCCGCGATCGTGCCCAGCTGGTCATGTATGCCTACGAGTCCGGGCAGACGACCCCGGGCGCACGCTAGACCGGTCAGCGACCTGCTGAGCGAAAGGACACCGACCATGCCCGAACCGACCGCACCTGCACCTGCCCCGAGGCCGTGGCTGCCGGAGGGCTGGGAGCATCCCACCCGCGTCCTGCTCCCGACGGGCCACCACCTGCGCCCGATCCGAGCCGAGGACACGGAGCTGGACATGCCGGCGGTGATGGGGTCACGGGAGCGGCTCTGGTCGATCTACGGCGAGGCGTGGGGATGGCCGCCGGCGACGATGACCGCGGAGCAGGACCGCGAGGACCTCCAGCACCATGCGGACGAGATCGAGGCGCACGAGTCGTTCAACTACGCGCTCTTCGACGCCGACGAGTCGGAGCTGATCGGGTGTGTCTACATCGACCCGACCGACAAGGCCGGCGCGGACGCCGACATCTCCTGGTGGGTGCGCGAGGAGTATGTCGGCTCAGCTGTCGAGGCGGCTCTGGACGAGCTGGTGCCGGCTTGGATCGGCCATGACTGGCCACTGGCAGCACCGCGGTACGTCGGTCGCGACCTCACCTGGGCGGAGTGGCTGGCGATCCCGCGCTAGGGACGTCTCGCAGCCGGAGGGCCGAGAGAGGACAGAAGTGCACCGCCTCGCGTGCCGCGCGGACGAGGTGTGCCGGCAGCTCACCCTCGATGACCGGGTAGCCCCAGGGGTCGAGGTCGATCGCCTCGGGCAACAGCTCGTGGCACAGCCCGCGAGCTCGGCAGCGTGGCCAGTCGACCTGAAGTCTCTGCGTGTGCGCGGCCATCAGACCGAGGCTCCGGTGAGTCGTGACATCAGGCACGTTCCTTCACTGTGGGCCCGGATCTCGTCGGGGAACGCGAGCAGCGCCGAGCGCACCATCCGGACCGTTCCGTCGGGGTGGGCGCATGCGCCCCGTCCGACGAGGTAGCCGGCGAGCTTCTCGACACCCGGGTCGGGCAGGCCCGCGACGATGCGCTCGACGGCGGTGGCGAGCGCGGGGAGGCCGTTCAGGCACGGACCGCACCGACCTGCTGACTCCTCGGCGAGATAGCGGACGATCCGGGCGGTCTCCTCGAGCGGACACATCCCGGGTCGCAGTGGCATCACGACGCCGGCCCCCAGGCTCAGGCCGTGCTCGGCCAGCTCTGCACGTGAGAGGGCACGTCCGCGAAGCGCGCCCGCGGCGGCCCAGGTCCCGTGGTAGCCGCCGAGCAGGACCGGGCGCATCGACTCCTCGATCGTCACGATGTCCTCCCAGGCGGTGCCGTGCGGCACCTCCATCACCAGGACGCCGCCCGTGGGGGAGGTCAACGTGAGGAGACTGGTGCCGGGTTCGTCCCGTGTCCCGAGGGCGACGTACGCCGCCCGTCCGTGGAGC
>JBDTXF010000638.1:0-1940 GCA_040006355.1 Nocardioidaceae bacterium
TCCGCTCGCGGCCCTTCGACCTGATCTCCTCGCCGTCGGTCTGCGAGCACTGCGCGGCAGGCTGCGCGCTTCGCACCGACCACCGCCGCGGCAAGGTCACCCGCCGCCTGGCCGGCAACGACCCCGAGGTCAACGAGGAGTGGAACTGCGACAAGGGCCGCTTCGCCTTCCTCTACGCGCGCCAGGACGACCGGCTGACCACCCCGCTGGTCAAGGACGCGGAGACCGGGCAGCACCGTCCCGCGTCGTGGCCGGAGGCCTTCGCGGTCGCGGCCAGGGGTCTGGCCGCGGCCGAGGGCCGGGTCGGGGTGCTCACCGGCGGCCGGCTGACCGGTGAGGACGCCTACGCCTACAGCAAGTTCGCGCGGGTCGCGCTGGGCACCAACGACATCGACTTCCGGGCCCGCGCGCACTCCGCCGAGGAGGCCGACTTCCTGGCCGCGCACGTCGTCGGGACCGCCCTCACGGTCACCTACGCCGACCTCGAGCGGGCTTCGGTGGTGGTCCTCGCCGGCTTCGAGCCCGAGGAGGAGTCGCCGATCGTGTTCCTGCGGCTCCGCAAGGCAGCGGCCTCCGGGACCCGCGTGGTCTCCGTCGCGCCGTTCACCTCCCGCGGACTCCACAAGATGCACGGCTCGCTGCTCCGCACGGCGCCGGGCGACGAACCGGCCGCCCTCCGCTCACTGGTCGACGACGGTCTGGTCGCGCTCGACGCGGGCGACGTCATCCTGGTCGGCGAGCGGCTCGCCGCCGTCCCGGGTGCGTTGACCGCGGCGCTGTCCCTGGCACGGACGACCGGTGCCAAGCTGGCCTGGGTGCCGCGACGCGCCGGCGAGCGCGGCGCGCTCGAGACCGGCTGCCTGCCCACCCTGCTGCCCGGCGGACGCCCGGTCGCCGACGCGGCCGCGCGTGTGGACCTGGGCACGGTGTGGGGCACCACCGTCCCGCACACCGCCGGCCGTGACACCGACGCGATCATCGCCGCCGCGGTGACCGGAGAGATCGCCGCGCTCGTCGTCGGCGGTGTCGACCCGGTCGACCTGCCCGACCCGGCGGCGGCGCTGGCGGCACTGGGCGCGGCCGAATTCGTGGTCAGCCTGGAGGTCCGGGCCAGCGCCGTCTCCGAGCTCGCCGACGTCGTCCTGCCGGTCGCCCCGGTCGCCGAGAAGGCCGGGCTCTTCGTGGACTGGGAGGGCCGGGTCCGGCCGTTCGACAAGGTGCTGCGCGAGTCCAACGCGCTGCCGGACCTGCGGGTGCTCTCCGGCGTCGCCGACGAGATGGGGGTCGACCTCGGCTTCCGGACCGTCGACCAGGCCCGGTCCGAGATGGCTGAGCTGGGCGCCTGGGACGGCGCCCGCGCGACAGCGCCCGTCGAGCTGGCCGACGCCGGGCTCGACACCACGGCGTCCCGTCCCGTCATCGCGGTGGGTGAGCTGCGGCTGGCGACCTGGAAGCTGCTCATCGACGACGGCCGGATGCTCGACGGTGAGGAGCACCTCAAGGCCACTGCGCGCGCCTCGGTCGCCCTGGTGTCCCCGGGCACGCTGGCGGCGTCCGGGCTGACCCCCGGGGCTCGCGTGAGGCTGACCTCCGGAGCCGCGACGGCGACCTTCCCGGTGGGTGTGGCGGACCTGCCCGAGGGTGTCGTGTGGACGCCGACCACCTCGACGTGGTCGGCTGCACCTGGGTCGGTCGTGCGACTGACCAGTGCGGAGGGGGAGTGATGGGCACTCTGGACGTGGTGCGCGCGGCCGACGACCTCTCGGCCTTCGGTCACGACGCCCTGTGGGTCGTGGTCCTCAAGGCCGTGCTGATCTTCGTGGTCCTGGTCGTGCTGACGCTGTTCAACATCTGGTGGGAGCGCCGCGTCGTGGCCCGGATGCAGCACCGCATCGGCCCCAACGTCAACGGTCCCTTCGGTCTGCTCCAGTCCCTCGCGG
>JBDTXF010000639.1:0-1923 GCA_040006355.1 Nocardioidaceae bacterium
CGCGGGGCTCGGCGAGCGGTCGGGTGGAGTCCACCACCCGCCGGGCCAGGCCGACGATGTCGACGTCCTCGAGGTCGAGCACCTCGGCACCGGCGTCGAAGCGGCTGATCTCCAGCAGGTCCGAGAGCAGCAGCTCGAAGCGGTCGAGCTCCTTCTGCAGCAGCTCGGCGGCCCGCGCGGTCGGCGGGTCGAAGCGGCTCCGCGCGTCGTGCAGCACGTCGCCGGCCATCCGCACCGTGGTCAGCGGGGTCCGCAGCTCGTGGGACACGTCCGAGACGAACCTCCGCTGGACCCGAGAGAGCTCCTCGAGCTGGCGGATCTGCTTCTGCAGGCTGGCGGCCATCTGGTTGAACGACGTGCCGAGCCGGGCGATGTCGTCGTCGCCGCGCACGTGCATCCGCTCCTCGAGCCGCCCCGACGCGAGCCGCTCGGCCACCCGGCGGGCCAGCCGCACCGGCGTCACGACCTGCCGGGTGACCAGCCAGGTCACCGCTCCGACCAGCAGCAGCAGCAGCACCCCGCCGGTGACGAGGGCACGACGTACGAGCGAGAGGGTGTTCTCCTGCTCGGTCATCGGGAAGAGGTAGTACAGCGTGTAGGTCCCGCCGTCGGCCGGCAGCGTCACCTGCGTCCCGGTCACCACGCCCGGCACCGGCGGCCGCCCGGTCACCGAGGTGTAGCGGATCGTTGAGTAGGTGTAGGACGTCTTGTCGGTGGTGCTGTCCTCGACGTCACGACGCAGCTGCGCGGGGATGCTGGCGCTGCGCACCCCGGGAGTGCTGCTCGTGCCGGAGCCGGCCGCCAGCCCGGTGCTGGAACCGGCGATCGGTCCGGTGAGCACGATCTCGTAGCCCTGGACAGAGCCGCGGGACACCAGGGTGGACACCAGCTGGGTCAGCTGGGTGCCGGCGTCGAAGTCGTTGCCGTTGGCGGCCGACAGCCGGCGCTGGGCCTCGGCCGTGGCGCGGGCGGCCTCGGCGACCGAGGAGTCCGTCTTGCTGGTCACGAGCCCGCTGGTGATCTGCTGGAGCAGCACCCAGCCGACCAGGGACACCACCACCGCGGAGAGCAGCAGGGTGCTGATCACCACGCGCGCCTGGATCGAGCGCCGCCACACCGTGACCGCCCGACGCAGAGGTCCCCCGGTCGCCACAGGTCAGGTCGCCGTCCCGGCCTTGTAGCCGATGCCGCGCACGGTCACGACGATCTCCGGGTTCTCCGGATCGTGTTCGACCTTGGAGCGCAGCCGCTGCACGTGCACGTTGACCAGCCGGGTGTCGGCGGCGTGCCGGTAGCCCCAGACCTGCTCGAGCAGCACCTCGCGGGTGAACACCTGCCAGGGCTTGCGGGCCAGGCACACCAGGAGGTCGAACTCCAGCGGCGTCAGCGAGATCTGCTGCTCGCCGCGCAGCACCTCGTGGCCGGCGACGTCGATCGAGACGTCCCCGATCGTGAGGGTCTCGGGCGCGGGCTCCTCGAAGCGCCGCACCCGGGCCCTGATGCGGGCGACCAGCTCCTTGGGCTTGAACGGCTTGAGGACGTAGTCGTCGGCCCCGGACTCGAGGCCGACGACCACGTCGATGGTGTCGCTCCTCGCGGTCAGCATCACGATCGGGGTGCCGGACTCGGCCCGGATCTCCTTGCAGACGTCGATGCCGTCCTTGCCAGGCAGCATCAGGTCGAGCAGCACCACGTCGGGCTTGTAGTCGCGGAACTCCGTCAGCGCCCGGTCCCCGGTCAGGCACACCCGCGAGTCGAAGCCCTCCTGGCGCAGCACGATGGAGAGCATCTCCGCGAGCGCCGCGTCGTCGTCGACGACGAGGACGCGACCACGTCCGGCCTGGGACACCGTGTCCGTGGTCGCCACCCTCCGCCTGCCGCTGCCTGGGCAATGATGTCTTCAGCGAGTCAATACCTTGAAAA
>JBDTXF010000640.1:0-1912 GCA_040006355.1 Nocardioidaceae bacterium
ACCGGGCACGTCCCGGTCGAGTTCGTGATGGGCGTCTGCGTGTGGCACGTCGCCGCCCAGGGGTTCATGCAGACCCTGCGTCAGATGGGTCAGAACGTCGAGATGCCGCAGTGGACGCAGGGCTACTACGACGCCCGCGAGCTCGCGCTCTCCCGGATGCAGGCCGAGGCCGAGCGCGTGCAGGCGACCGGTGTCACCGGCGTGGAATGGGAGGCCAGCGAGTGGATGTGGGGCGTCCACACCCTGGAGTTCTTCACCTCGGGCACGGCGGTGCGCAAGGTCGCGGACGAGTCCACCATCGACCCGCAGATCGTCCTCCCTCTCCGGTGACCCGCCCGTGAGCGAGCCACCGCCCGTCGACCCGTACGACGCGGGGCAGGTCGCCGCGGTCGTCGAGGGCACCACGCTGCTGATGGGCACCGACGGGGTGCTCGA
This sequence comes from Nocardioidaceae bacterium, assembly GCA_040006355.1. Lineage (GTDB taxonomy): Bacteria > Actinomycetota > Actinomycetes > Propionibacteriales > Nocardioidaceae > Nocardioides_B. Next base: position 436 of record JBDTXF010000640.1, read on the forward strand.
CCTGCTGGCGAGGCTGCCCGGGGTCCGGGTGGTCGCCGGCGAGCCTCGTCGGCGGTTCCATCCCGCCGTGCCGGGCGCGGTCTGGGTGGGCACCGAGCACCTGCTGACGATGACCGACCCGCTGGTGCACGAGCACCGGGTGGGCGGGGTCGCGCTGCGACGGGCGACGCTGGCCCCGGGCGAGCTGGCGACCGTGGTGGCCGGCCTGGTGATCTCGCTGACCCGGGCGCAGGGCAGCCAGGCCGAGACCGCTGCGGTGCTGACCGCAGCGCGAGACGTGCTCGGTCGGCTCTGACCGTCTCGCATCATGGACTAGCGTCTCACTACACGAGACGAGGGTTTGTGGGACGGCCGTCCGACCCGTGAGACTTCCCCCCATGGTCAGCCCAGCGACGACGATGCACCTCGTGGTCCGACGCCACGTGGACCTCGGTCGCACGCGCAGCATGATCTGTCTGCCCTGGCCCGCCTGACCGCCCAGCAGCACGCCGGGCGCGCGGTCGCCGGCACACCTCCCCGCCCTGTCCGCCGGGAGCCTGCACAGCGCACGTGCGTCTCTCATCCACAGGAGCGCATCCCCCCGTGACACCGCCCCGCACCCCGTCCAGCACCCCGTCCGGCCCCTCACGGGACGCCACCGCGACCAGGCCCGACCCCGCCGCGAGCGGCCCGGGCCGGTCCGGCCGTCCTCGGCAGAAGCGCGGCGAGGGGCAGTGGGCGCTCGGCTACCGCGAGCCGCTCAACGCCAACGAGCAGTCCAAGAAGGACGACAACCCGCTCAACGTGCGAGCCCGGATCGAGAACATCTACGCCCACCGTGGGTTCTCCTCGATCGACGGCGGCGACCTGCGCGGCCGGTTCCGCTGGTTCGGGCTCTACACCCAGCGCAGGCCGGGCCTCGACGGCGGCAAGACCGGTGCCCTGGAGCCCGATGAGCTCGACGCGGAGTTCTTCATGATGCGGGTGCGCATCGACGGCGGCCAGCTCACCACCGAGCAGCTGCGCGCGATCGGCGAGATCAGCACCACCTACGCCCGCGACACCGCTGACGTCACCGACCGGCAGAACGTCCAGTTCCACTGGATCCGCATCGAGGACGTGCCGGCCATCTGGGCCCGGCTCGAGGCCGTCGGGCTGGACACCATGGAGGCGTGCGGCGACTCGCCGCGCACCATGCTCGGCTCCCCCGTCGCCGGTGTGGCGGCCGAGGAGCTGCTCGACGGCACCCCGGCGCTGGAGGAGATCAGGCGCCGCTACATCGGCGACCCCGAGTACTCCAACCTCCCCCGCAAGTTCAAGACCACGATCTCCGGGCATCCCGGCCAGGACGTCTCCCCCGAGACCAACGACGTGTCCTTCGTCGCCACGACGCACCCCGAGCACGGACCCGGCTTCGACCTGTGGGTGGGCGGCGGCCTGTCCACCAACCCGATGCTCGCCCAGAAGCTCGGCGTCTGGATCCCGCTCGACGAGGTGG
>JBDTXF010000641.1:0-1911 GCA_040006355.1 Nocardioidaceae bacterium
TCACGCTGATGAGCGACGGCGCCAGCGTCTACGAGTGCACCAGCAACGACGAGGTGATCGACCTCCTCCAGGGCGGCCAGGGCGTCTTCGGCATCGCGATCGGGGGAGTCTGGCGAGAGATCGAGGGCTCCCTCGCCGAGCTCCCTAGCGAGCGCGCGGTCGAGGACGGCGACACCCACGCCGCCGACGAGCTCGCTGCGCGCCGCAAGACGCGCGCGACCGGCTGAGAACCGGGCGCTTGCTAGGCTGGTCCTGCTGCTGACACTGCACGGGAGAGTCTTCGACCACTTCCCCGTCGAAGCGCCGAAGGGGCAATTCCTCCCCGGAACCTCTCAGGCGCCCGAACCGTGCGGGTGAGGCAACTCTGGAGGCGGACGACGATGTCGCCGACAGAGGGGGAGGCGACCTGACCGTCCGCGTCTCCAGGAGCCTAGTGTCCGACCACCCCACCCTGTCCGAGCTCGACGCCGCCGACGCGTTCGCCGACCGTCACATCGGGCCCGGTGCCGAGGACCGCTCGGCGATGCTGGCCGTCGTCGGCTTCGAGTCCCTCGAAGCGCTGATGGGCGCCGCCGTTCCCGGTGGCATCCGCTCCACCGACGACCTGGCTCTGCCGGCGCCTGCGACCGAGAAGGACGCCGCTCGCGAGCTGCGGGAGATCGCAGCTCGCAACCGGCCGCGTGAGCCGATGATCGGTCTCGGCTACCACGGGACGCTCACCCCGGCCGTCGTACGCCGCAACGTGCTGGAGGACCCCAGCTGGTACACCGCCTACACGCCCTACCAGCCGGAGATCTCCCAGGGGCGGCTCGAGGCGCTGCTGAACTTCCAGACCATGGTCGGTGACCTGACCGGCCTGCCCACCGCGAACGCGTCCCTGCTCGACGAGGCCACCGCCGCCGCGGAGGCGATGACGCTGGTGCGTCGCGCGAACAAGAAGGCGACCGGGCCGTTCGTGGTGGACGCCAACGCGCTGCCGCAGACCATTGCAGTCGTCGAGACCCGAGCTCGCGCGATGGGCATCGAGGTGATCATCGCCGACCTGTCCGGTGGCCTGCCGGACGAGGTCGAGGCGCCCTGCGGCGTGCTCGTGCAGTATCCCGGCGTCGACGGCGCCGTGCTCGACCCCCGGCCCCTCGTCGACGCGGTCCACGAGCGCGGAGGGATGGCGGTCGTCGCGGCCGACCTGCTGGCGCTGACGCTGCTCGAGTCGCCGGGCTCGATGGGCGCCGACGTGGTGGTCGGCTCCTCGCAGCGGTTCGGCGTGCCGCTGTTCTACGGCGGTCCGCACGCCGGCTACATGTCGGTGCGCTCAGGTCTCGAACGCCACCTGCCCGGTCGCCTCGTCGGCGTCTCGGTCGACGCGGAGGGCCGCCCGGCCTACCGCCTCGCCCTGCAGACCCGCGAGCAGCACATCCGCCGCGACAAGGCGACCTCCAACATCTGCACCGCCCAGGTGCTGCTGGCCGTGGTCGCCTCGATGTACGCCGTCTACCACGGCCCCGAGGGGCTTCGCACCATCGCCCGCCGCACCCACCGCTACGCCGCGGTGCTGGCCGCGGCGCTCCGCGAGGCGGGTGCCGACGTCGTGCACGAGCACTTCTTCGACACCCTCACCGTGCGGGTGCCCGGTGGCGCCGCCGCGGTGGTCGAGGCCGCCCGTCAGCGCGACGTGCACCTGCGGCTCGCGGACGCGGACACCGTCGGCATCTCCACCTCGGAGACCACCGGCCGCGCGCACCTCGAGGCGGTGCTGGCCGCGTTCGGCCCGGTGGCGGGTCGGGAGGTCGACCTCGACGAGGTGGACGCCCGGGTCGGCGACGAGCTGCCCACCGCGCTGCTGCGCGAGACCGCCTTCCTCACCCACGAGGTCTTCAACACCCACCGCTCCGAGACCTCGATGCTGCGCTA
>JBDTXF010000642.1:0-1909 GCA_040006355.1 Nocardioidaceae bacterium
ACGCCCCGGCCGCGACCTCGCGGGCGGACCCCCACCCTGCACAGGCGAGCAAAGAAGGCGTCCATGACCCTGAAGATCCTCATTGCGGTGCTGACCGTCGTGGTCGGCATCGGTGCGGCGGTCCTGCTGTACTGGCTGCTCAACAAGCTCGTCGAGCTGTTGCCGGGCCCGCTCGAAGGGCGCATCAAGCCCTACGTCTACATCCTCCCGGCCTACGTCGCGATCTCGTTCTACCTGATCTACCCGGGCATCTTGACGATCATCGACTCGTTCAAGGACTCCACGAGTGAGAAGTGGGTCGGCCTCGACAACTTCACCAGGCTGCTGGGCTCCCACGACTTCCAGCAGACCCTGATCAACACGCTGCTGTGGATCATCATCGTCCCGACCCTGACCGTCGCGATCGGGCTCGGCATCGCCCAGCTCACCGACAAGCTCAGCCCGTCCGGCGAGAAGCTGGCCAAGACGATCATCTTCATGCCGATGGCCATCAGCTTCGTCGGCGCCGGCACCATCTGGCGGTTGATGTACGCCTACAGCTCCTCGGGACCGCAGATCGGCCTGCTCAACGCGATCGCCACCAAGCTCGGTCACAGCCCGGTCGCCTGGCTGAGCCTGAGCCACTTCCACGTCAACAGCCTGCTGCTGATGGTGATGCTGCTCTGGGCCCAGGCCGGCTACTCGATGGTGCTGCTGTCCTCGGCCATCAAGGGGGTGCCCGAGGAGACCCTCGAGGCAGCCGCGATCGACGGCGCCGGGGGCTTCCAGATCTTCTTCCAGGTCGTGGTGCCGCAGATCATGGGCACCATCGTGACCGTCTTCGTCACGGTGCTGATCACGGTCATGAAGATCTTCGACATCGTCTATGTGATGACTCGCGGAAGCTTCAACACCAACGTGGTCGGCAACGAGTTCTACAACCAGCTGTTCAACTTCTTCGACTACGGCGCCGCATCGGCCATCGTGGTGATCCTGATCATCGCTGTCATCCCCGTCATGTGGTTCCAGGTCCGTCACTTCAAGCGTGAGGAGGCCGCCTGATGGCGACCGTGCAAGCCCCCAGCACCACGCCCTCACAGGCCACCAGCCGCAAGCGGGTCAAGGAGCCTCGGGACAAGGGCAACGCCAGCCCGCTCATCCGCATCATCTTGGGCGTGATCTGCTTCTTGTGGCTGCTCCCGGTCATCGGGACGTTCATCACCTCCCTGCGCAGCGAGCAGGACGCCAACACCACCGGCTGGTGGACGGTGCTCACCCACCCCAGCCTCACGCTGTCGAACTACCAGAACGTGCTGACCAAGGCGGATCTCGGTGCGGCGTTCGTCAACAGCCTGGCGATCACGCTGCCCGCGACCTTCATCCCGATCCTGATCGCGGCGTTCGCGGCCTACGCCTTCACCTTCATGGAGTTCCGGGGCCGGGACACGCTCTTCGTGATCATCGTCAGCCTGCTCGTCGTGCCGAACTACGTCTCGTTCGTGCCGATCCTCAAGATCTACGCCAGCCTCCACCTGGCCGGTGAGTTCCCGGCGGCCTGGCTGGCTCACATCGGCTTCGGCATGTCGCTGGCGATCTACATCCTGCGCAACTACATGGCGACCCTGCCCAGGACCATCATCGAGTCGGCGCAGATCGACGGCGCGAGCCACTTCCAGACGTTCTGGCGGCTGATCCTGCCGATGTCGGTGCCGGCGCTCGCGTCGTTCGCGATCTTCCAGTTCCTGTGGGTCTGGAACGACCTGCTGGTGGCGCTGGTGTTTGCCGATGGCGCGGTCGGCCCAATCACCAAGGTGCTGCGTGAGATCACCGGCAACCGTGGCCAGGACTGGTACCTGCTCACCGCGGGCGCCTTCGTCGCGATGATCGTTCCGCTCATCGTCTTCTTCGCCCTGCAGCGCTTCTTCGTGCG
>JBDTXF010000643.1:0-1903 GCA_040006355.1 Nocardioidaceae bacterium
CCTGACCGCCAACGTCGACCGCAGCTGGCGCAACCCGAACCTGCTGATCTGGCACGGCGACCTGTGGGCGATCGACCACGGTGCCTGTCTCTACTTCCACCACGCCTGGCCCGCGGGCATCGGACCCGCCGGGCGCTTCGCCGCCCAGCCCTACGACGTCTCCGACCACGTGCTCGGTGCCCACCTGGCAGGCGTGCCCGACATCGACGCGCGGCTCGCGCCCCAGGTCACCGCGGACCTGCTGCACCACGTCATCGGCCTGGTGCCGCAGGAGTGGGTCGAGCCGGTCCCCGGGGTGGGACCCGAGGAGGTCCGCGAGGCCTACGTCGCCTTCCTGCTCGCCAGGGTGTCCGGCGACCGCCCATGGCTGCCGAGGCCGGCATGACTCCCCGGATGGGCTTCCAGTACGTCGTGCTGCGCTGCGTCCCGCGGGTGGACCGCGAGGAGTTCCTCAACGTCGGGGTGGTGCTCTACTGCCAGCAGGCGGAGTTCCTCGAGGCGCGCTGCCACCTCGACGAGCACCGGCTCGCGACGCTGGCCCCGGAGGTCGACGTCACCGCGGTCGGCTCCGCACTCAGCGCCGTCGAGGCGGTCTGCCGGGGAGATGCGTCTGCCGGTGGGGCGGGTCGGGGTCCGATGGGCACCCGCTTCGGGTTCGTCAAGGCACCGCGCAGCACCGTCGTACAGCCCGGTCCCGTGCACGGCGGGACGACCACCGACCCGGCCGCCCAGCTCGAGCACCTGCTCGACCGCCTGGTGCGCTGAGGCCCGGCGGTCGACCCTAGAGGTTGATCATGTGGCCGGCGATCCCCTCGACGGCCTCCTTGACGGCCTCGGACAGGGTGGGGTGCGCGAACACGTTGCGGGCCACCTCGTCGGCGGTGAGGTCCCACCGCTGGGCGAGCGTCAGCACCGGCAGCAGCTCGGTGACCTCGGGGCCGATCATGTGAGCGCCGAGGATCTCGTGGTACTTCGCGTCTGCCACGATCTTCACGAAGCCGACGCCGTCGCCGAGGCCCTGGGCCTTGCCGTTGGCGGAGAAGGGGAACTTCGCCACCGTGACGTCGTAGCCCTTGTCCTTGGCCTGCTGCTCGGAGTAGCCGAAGGAGGCGATCTGCGGCTGGCAGAACGTGGCGCGCGGGATGAAGTCGATCGCCACCGGCATCGTCTCGGCCCCGGCCAGCGTCTCCGCGGCCACCACGCCCTGGGCCTCGGCGGTGTGGGCCAGCATCAGCTTGCCGGTGCAGTCGCCGATGGCGTAGACGCCGTCGATGTTGGTGCGGCCGAAGTCGTCGATCTTGACGGCGCCCCGGTCGGTGAGCTCGACGCCCGCGGCCTCGAGGCCGAAGCCCTCGACGCGCGGCGCGAAGCCGATCGCCTGCATCACCTTGTCGGTCTCGATGACCTCGGAGTCGCCGCCGGCGGCGGGGGACACGGTGACCTTGACCTTGTCACCGGAGTCGTCGATGGACTCGACCTTCGTCGAGACCATCACCTTCACGCCGAGCTTCTTGTAGTGCCGCAGCAGCTCCTTGGAGATGTCCGCGTCCTCGGTCGGCACCATCCGGTCGAGGAACTCCACGATGGTGACGTCCACGCCGAAGTTCTTCAGGACGTAGGCGAACTCCACCCCGATGGCACCTGAGCCGGCGATCACGATGCTGCCGGGGAGGTCGGGGTCGAGGATCTGCTCCTCGTAGGTCACCACCCGCTCGGACAGCTTCGTCCCGGGGATCAGCCGGGTGGTCGCGCCGGTGGCGATGAACAGTGCGTCGAAGCTGAGCTGCTCGGTGCCTCCGGCCTTGAGTGCCACGTCCATCGACGTGGCCCCGGTCAGCGTCCCCCAGCCGTCGATCTCGGTGATCTTGTTCTTCTTCATCAAGAAGTGGACGCCCTTGACGAT
>JBDTXF010000644.1:0-1903 GCA_040006355.1 Nocardioidaceae bacterium
ACGTCGTGCAGCGCCTCCATGGTCTCCTCGATCGGCGTCGCCGGATCCCACCGGTGGATCTGGTAGAGGTCGACGTAGTCCGTGCCGAGCCGGGTCAGGCTGGCGTCGATCTCCTGCAGGATCGCCTTGCGGGACAGGCCGGCGCCGTTCGGGCCGGGCCGCATCCGCTGGAACACCTTGGTCGCGATCACCACGTCCTCGCGGTCCGCGAAGTCCTTCAATGCCCGGCCGGTGAACTCCTCGCTGCTGCCCGCGGAGTAGACGTTGGCGGTGTCGAAGACGTTGATCCCAGACTCCAAGGCGTCCTGGATGATCACCCGGGCGGCGTCCTCGTCGAGCACCCACGGGTGCCCGCCGCGGGCCGGGTCGCCCCAGCTCATGCAGCCCAGGGTGAGGGCCGAGACCTCGAGTCCGGTGGTGCCCAGCTTCTGGTAGCGCATCTGCTCTCTCCTGTCGTGGGTCAGTCGGTGCGGCGCAGCAGGCCGCCGAACGCGGCGCCGGCGATCGCGTCGGCGCCCTCGTCGGTGAGCGGGAGGTGGCCGGTCATCAGCCGGAGGAGCAGTGGCCCGAACATCAGGTCGGTGGCCAGCTCGGCGTCGATGCCGGGCCGTACGTCGCCCCGCTCGACCCCGCGCTCCCACAGCACCTTGGTGGTCGTGCGACGCCCCGCCAGGAAGAACGCCCGGAAGTACGCCGCGCCGCCCTCGTCCTGCACGCAGGCCGCGACCAGCTCGCGGTAGACCTGCCCCTCGGCGCTGGCGTAGAACGAGCTGACCAGCCGGATCTGCTCGCGCAGGTCGCCCTCGGTCGTGCCGGTGTCGGGGACCGGGACGGCCTGCGCCACGTCGCTGCCGAACGCCTCGGCGGCGATGGCGATCCGCGAGGGCCAGTGCTTGTAGAGCGTGGCCTTGCTGACCCCGGAGCGTCCCGAGATGGCGTCGATGGTGGCCGCGCCCAGCCCGCCCTCGGCCAGCAGCTCCCGGGTGGCCAGCAGGGCACTGTCGTGCACCCGCAAGCTCCGCGGGGTCCGCGGGTGCAGGATCAGTCCCACCCGACGCTCGGGCTGCTCGTGCGGCGTCATCTCAGACCGCCGCGGAGAGCGCCTCGAACTCGTCGGCGGTGAGCTCGATGCCGGCAGCTGCGGTGTTGGACTCGAGGTGGTCCACGCTCGAGGTGCCCGGGATCGGCAGCATCACCGGGGAGCGCCGCAGCAGCCAGGCCAGGGCGAGCTGCGAGGGGGTCGCGTCGTGCTTGCTCGCCGACTCCGCGAGCGGGCCGTCCTGCTGGGACAGCTCACCGGTCGCCAGCGGGAACCACGGGATGAACGCGATGCCGTGCTCGGTGCAGTGGTCGAGCAGCGGCTCGGCGTCACGGTTCGCGAGGTTGAAGAGGTTCTGGACCGAGGCGATCGTGGCCGTCCTCTGCGCCTCGAGGAGCTGGTCGACCGAGATTTCAGACAGGCCGATGTGGCGGACCTTGCCCTCGTCCTGGAGCGTCTTGAGCTCGCCGACCTGGTCCTCGACCGGCACGTCGCCGTCGATGCGGTGCAGCTGGAACAGGTCGATCCGCTCGAGGCCGAGGCGACGCAGCGAGAGCTCGCACTGCTGGCGGAGGTAGGCCGGGCGCCCGACGGGGGTCCACTGGCCTGGGCCCTGGCGGGTCAGCCCGGCCTTGGTGGCGATGACCAGGTCGTCGGCGTAGGGGTGCAGCGCCTCGCGCAGCAGGTCCTCGGCGACCTCGGGGCCGTAGGAGTCGGCGGTGTCGAAGAAGGTCACGCCGATCTCGACCGCGCGACGGAGCACTGCGTGCGCGGCGTCACGGTCCTTCGGCGGACCCCAGACGCCCTCCCCGGGCAGCTGCATGGTGCCGTAGCCGAGCCGTACGACGGGCAGGTCGCCGCCGA
>JBDTXF010000645.1:0-1902 GCA_040006355.1 Nocardioidaceae bacterium
CGGGATGGGGCAGTTCCGCGAGCAGCTCGAGAACTTCGACGAGCGCGAGATCGACCGGATCGAGGCGATCATCCGCTCGATGACCCCCGGGGAGCGGGACAACCCGAAGATCATCGACGGCTCCCGGCGGGTCCGGATCTCGAAGGGGTCCGGGACCCAGGTCTCCGACGTCAACGGCCTGGTCGACCGGTTCTTCGAGGCCCGCAAGATGATGCTCTCGATGGCCAAGGGCGGCGGCATCCCGGGCATGCCTCCCATGCCGGGGATGCCCGGCATGGGAGGGGGCAGGCGGGCCAAGGCCAAGCAGCTGCCCAAGAAGGGCAAGGGCAAGCGGGTCTCCGGCAACCCGGCCAAGCGCGCCGCCGAGGAGAAGGCCGCTGCGCAGCGCGCCACCGAGGGCGGCCCCGCCGCGCATCCGTTCGGCCTGCCTGCCGGCGCCGACGAGGAGTTCGACCCGTCGTCCCTCGAGCTGCCCGCAGACCTCAGCAAGTACCTCAAGTAGCCGCCGAGGAGTCACTGCCTCACGCATTCCTGCGCGTGTCGGGGGAGTGAGTGACCCCTCGGGCCGGGGTCGGTAGGGTTCCCCGGCATGAGTGCTCTGAGGTTCCGCGGTCCGGTGCTGCCCGACGGCGAGGCCCGCGACCTGTACGTCGTCGACGGGCAGGTCACCTACGAGCGGGTCGCCTCGGCCGAGCTGGTCGCCGAAGGCTGGATCGTCCCCGGGCTGGTCGACGCGCACTGCCACATCGGCCTGGACGAGAACGGCGCGGTGCCCGAGGACGTCCAGGAGCAGCAGGCCCGCACCGACCGGGACGCCGGCGCGCTGCTGCTGCGCGACTGCGGCTCGGCGGCGGACACGGCGTGGATCCACGACCGCGACGACCTGCCGCGGCTGATCCGCGCCGGCCGGCACATCGCCCGGACCCGTCGCTACATCCGCAACTACGCTCACGAGATCGAGCCCGAGGAGCTGCCGGCGTACGTCGCCCAGGAGGCGCAGCGCGGCGACGGCTGGGTGAAGCTCGTGGGGGACTGGATCGAGCGGGAGGCGGGCGACCTCACGCCGTCGTGGACCCGGGAGTCGCTGGACGCGGCGATGAGGGTCGCCCACGAGCACGGCGCCCGGGTCACCGCACACGTCTTCGGCGAGGCGGCGCTGCCGGACCTGATCGGGTCGGGGATCGACTGCATCGAGCACGGCACGGGCCTGTCGGTGGACCTCGTGGAGGAGATGGTCGCCCGAGGCGTGGCCCTCGTGCCGACGGCCAAGCAGCTCGGGAACTTCCCGAGCTACGCCGACGCCGGTCGCGAGCGGTTCCCCGGGTACGCCGACCACATGATGTCCCTGTTCGAGACCCGGCGAGAGGTGATCGGCGCCGCCTACGAGGCCGGGGTGGCGATCTACGCCGGCACGGACGCGGGCGGGGTCCTGCCGCACGGCCTGATCGGCGAGGAGGTCCTCGAGCTGGCTTCCTACGGGCTGAGCAACGAGGATGCGCTGGGGGCCGCGTCCTGGCGGGCCCGCTCGTGGCTGGGCCTCGAGGACAACCTCGCCGAGGGCACCACCGCGGACTTCGTGGTCTTCGACAGCGACCCGCTCGAGGACCTGTCCGTGCTGGGGCGGCCGCAGCGCATCGTGCTGCGCGGGGTCGTCGTCGGCTGAGCCGATTTCGGCGCGGAGCAGGGCGTCTGGCACAATGACCGGTTGAGTCCTGCGTGTCCGGCCCCTCTCATCCGACCACGCGCGACACCGCGCAGCGCGCTCGACCTGGCCCCACCAGGCCCGGGCCGCTCACCCATTCACGAACATGCAAGGAGACACCACACTCGTGGCCGTCAAGATTCGTCTGAAGCGTATGGGCAAGATCCGTACGCCGTACTACCGCGTCGTCGTCGTCGACT
>JBDTXF010000646.1:0-1900 GCA_040006355.1 Nocardioidaceae bacterium
GTCCGCACGGCTCAACCCCGCCGAGTCGGCTTCCGCACGTCACGGTGCCCCGTGAGCCATGCAGACGCGCCGGGTCGGCACACGTGAGCCATGCAGACGCGCCGGGTCAGCGACGGATCGTGACCGTGCCGGTGGCGAGGTCGTGCAGGCCGCGCCTGTCGTAGTTGTAGATCACCGGAGGGACCACCAGGCAGATCAGGGCGGTGCGGACGACGGCGGCGAGCAGGCTGACCGGTGAGCCGTCCGTGTGCATCACCGCAACCCGGGTGGCCACCTGCCCGAACGAGCCGCCGAGCAGCGGGGTGAGCAGGGACGCCTCCGCCAAGAACACCATCAGCGGCACCCAGGTCTCCCAGCCGCGCGAGCTCATGCTGGCGCCACCGGTGAGCAGGGCCGCGACCAGCAGCGAGGCGAGCCAGTCCACGCAGAGCGCCAGGATGCGCCTGCCCCAGCCGGCCACCGCGCCCACACCCTCGGCGGGAAGGCCCAGTCGGCTGCCCGGGTACGACGGTCCGGCGGGCCGGGGGTTGCCACCGGCACGACGGGCCGGGGACGCGGAGGAGCTCACGGGCCCACGCTAGCCGGTGGTCGGAACTCGTCGTCGCCAGAGGCGACCCGGGGTGCCCGAGGTGAGAGCTCCCGGTGTTACATGGGGGAAACAAAGCAGTTACCCGGAAGAAACTGGCCGTACCTAAATTTGCAGCCAGAGGTGCAGCGCCGCACCGCCAGCCGTTCTGAGCACAGCCACCGATCACGTCATGGCCCACGCGGGCCAAGGAGGACGCATGTTCGCAAACAGCGGAGAGCTGCTGAAATACCTGGAGAAGGAAGACGTCGAGATGGTCGACGTGCGCTTCTGCGACCTTCCTGGTGTCATGCAGCACTTCACCGTCCCGGTCTCGTCCTTCGACCAGTCGGTCTTCGACGACGGGCTCGGCTTCGACGGGTCCTCGATCCGCGGCTTCCAGGCCATCCACGAGTCCGACATGCAGCTGTTCCCGGACCCGACGACCGCGTGGATCGACCCGTTCCGCAAGGCCAAGACGCTGATCGTGAACTTCTTCATCCACGACCCGATCACCGGCGAGGCCTACAGCCGGGACCCCCGGAACATCGCCCGCAAGGCGCTCGCGCACCTCAAGAGCACCGGCATCGGCGACACGGCGTACTTCGCGCCGGAGGCCGAGTTCTACATCTTCGACTCGGTGAGGTTCGAGACCAAGCAGAACATCGGGATGTATGAGATCGACTCCGTCGCCGGTGCCTGGAACACCGGGCGCCAGGAGGAGGGCGGCAACCTGGGCTACAAGGTGAAGTACAAGGGTGGCTACTTCCCGGTTGCACCCACCGACCACTTCGGCGACATCCGCGACGAGATCGCGATCGAGCTCGAGAAGGCCGGCCTGGTCGTCGAGCGCGGACACCACGAGGTCGGCACGGCGGGCCAGACCGAGATCAACTGGCGCTTCGACGAGCTGCTGGCGAGCGCCGACAGTGTGATGAAGTTCAAGTACATCGTCCGCAACGTCGCGCTCCGCAACGGCAAGACCGCAACCTTCATGCCGAAGCCGATCTTCGGCGACAACGGCTCGGGCATGCATGTGCACCAGTCGATCTGGAACGAGGGCGAGCCCTTGTTCTTCGACGAGTCCGGCTACGCCGGTCTCTCGGACATGGCCCGCTGGTACATCGGCGGTCTGCTCAAGCACGCGCCGTCGCTGCTCGCCTTCACCAACCCCACGGTGAACTCCTACCACCGTCTGGTGCCCGGCTTCGAGGCCCCGATCAGCCTGGTCTACTCCCAGCGAAATCGCTCAGCCTGCGTGCGGATCCCGATCACCGGCCCGAACCCGAAGGCCAAGCGCATCGAGTTCCGCTGCCCCGACCCGTCGGCGAACCC